>JBOGUH010000063.1:0-11000 GCA_050695975.1 Anaerolineae bacterium | reverse complement strand
GCGTAGGGACGCCGGTCGATGGTGGATTGACCTATCGCGAAGCGCATATGGCCTGCGAGTTGATCGCCGAGTCAGGGCGGTTGCTGGGCATGGACCTGGTGGAGGTCAACCCCATCTTAGATGAGCGCAACCGAACGGCCAACCTGGCGGTCGAGCTGGCATGTTCGGCGTTGGGCAGTCGGGTCTGGCCGGGTTGAGATGATTTGCAATTGAGTTGCAATGCTCTAGCAATCCCCGCGCGATAAAGTGGGCCATGCTGCACACTCGTTTCACACCTGCGTATGATACACTTGACATGTTTTTACCCGGTGTGCGCTCGATACGGGCCAGTTCGGCATGGCTCGTCAAGGATGAATGGGTGGAACGTGATATGACGTGGTCGTCACAACTTCGCAATCTGCTGTCCGCGATCGGCGCTGGCAGCATTGCCCCGACGGCATATGACACAGCCTGGGCGGCGCGCGTCCCGCATCGGGACGATCCTGGTCGCCCTGCATTCCCCCAAGCGTTGGACTGGTTACTGGCGCATCAGCATGCGGACGGCAGTTGGGGCGCTCGCCTAAACTATCATTATGATCGCGTGCTATCCACACTGGCTGCATCGCTCACCCTGGCGCACTGGCAAGCGAGTTACGGCGACAGCCTGTGGTCGGAGCGGCTGCAGGCGGCTCAGAGCTCAATCTGGCGAAACTTTCCCGGCATGCGGCGCGATCCCTACGACACGATCGGCTTTGAGTTGATCTTGCCGACACTCTTGAAAGAGGCGCACCGCCGAAGTTTTCGGCTCCCCTACACTTCGTTCGACAACTTCGCGCGCACGCGGGAAGCCAAACTCAAATTGATCCCGCCCGAACTGATTTACACCCGTAACATCTCGACGATTTTTAGCGCAGAGTTCTTGGGTGACCGGTTAGACGTTGCGCGGGTGAACGGTCTGCAAGACGATAATGGATCTATCGCGTCGTCCCCGTCTGCGACGGCTTATTACTTGCTCAGGTATCCGGACAATCACGCGGCGCGCGATTACCTGGCGCGCGTGTTAGCCCGCTGCGGAGGCGCCGCGCCAGCCGTCGATCCGATCGATGTGTTTGAGCCGGCCTGGGTCCTGTTCAACGTCGCGCTGATCTGGCCCAACGGGGTTGCGGTGGCTTCGGCGATCGAACCGCATGTCGACGCTCTCGAAAGCGAAATGAAGCGCAAAAACGGCGTGGGGTATAACACGTACTTCGCCGTGCCTGACCTCGACGGCACGTCCACCGTCTTTCGGGTCTTGACCTGGGCCGGCGTCTCATCCGATCCGGGGTTGTTGGCGCAGTTTGAAGAAGACGATCATTTCCGGTGTTTCCCCTACGAGCGCAACCCGTCAGTCAGCGCGCACGTCCATTTGCTTGACGCGCTGCGCGCCGCGCCGGCGTTTCCCGGCCGGACGCGGATGATCCGAAAAGCGACAGGGTTCTTGGAGCGCTCGCGCACGCTCCAGACGTTCTGGTTCGACAAGTGGCACGCTTCGCCTTACTACACCACTGCGCACGCCATCATCGCGCTGCGCGAGGATCGTCATCTGGCAGAGGATGCGGTCTTCTGGATCGTCAACACGCAAAATGCAGACGGATCGTGGGGTTACTATGAGGCCGGCACCGCCGAGGAGACGGCCTACTGCCTTCAGGCGCTCATCGCGTATAAGCGAAGCGGAGGTGAGGTCGACGATTCCACGCTTCGGCGCGGCGCGGAATATCTCACGGATTCCGTCGAGCGTATCCATTTGGACTATGCGCCTTTGTGGATCGGTAAGAGCCTGTATACGCCGACCTGGGTGGTTCACTCGGCCGTGCTCAGCGCACTGGCGATGATTGACGCAGCCTGATCGGCCAAGGTGGGCGCCACAAAAAACGCACAGGGCGGACAGTGCACTGTCCGCCCTGTGACCATCTCTCTTGGCGACACTATCAGACGATTACCCGCAGACCAACCACTTGCCGTTTTCGTTGACCACGTTGATGTCCTCGTCGAGGTCTTGGCCGAAACCCTCGAATTGTTCCATCACGGCGCCGGTTGCCTGATCAAGCGTAGTCTGGTCCACATCGGCTAACCCCTGAGCTTGAAGTATCTCAGCCACCACGGCCTTGAACTTTTCGGGATCAATCGAGATGTCCAGCCGTCCCTTGACGTGGACGACTGCTACGTTGCCGCTCCGGCTGGTCTCCTTGTAATCCATATTCGACAGCTTGAAGGTCATCGCATCCAACACCTTTTGCGCGTCGATGCCTCGCCCGATCTGGCTCGCCAGGTTGGCGCCGAAATCAAAATCTTTGGTGATCTCGTCTTTCTGGGCCTCACAGGCCAGATCGACAATCTTGTTGAATTGTTTTGCCTCGACGGCTCTGAACATTTCCTGGACAACCGCTACCGGATCGCCGCCGGCGCTGCCGCCACACGCAGCCAGGATGATGCCCAGTACCATCATCAGTGCCAGCAGAGTTCCGAATCGCTGTGGCATGTGAGTTTCTCCCGCAATCGATTTCGCAGCGCATTGTGCGTTTGACGCCGAGATGGCGACAATCTAACGCCAATACGGTTTAAATAAGCGTCGTTTAGCCCCTTGTGGGCGGGCACCAGGCCTGATGCTACGGTCAAACTAAACGGTATTGAGGGCGCCTTGCATACTCCACGGGCCGGTCCAGGTGATGTTGACGTTCACCGACTGCCCACGCCGGTCGAACGGGTCGTCAAAGAATACGATCTTGTTCGTGCGCGTCCGGCCGCGCCATTTGCCCTTGTCGTTCGACTCGACCAGCACGTCGACGCGTTCGCCCCGGTAGCGCCGGTTGATCTCACCCGACACGCGCTCCTGCAACTGTTCCAGTTCGCGGAAGCGACGCATCTTCTCGGCTTCCGGCACGTCGTCTTGCAGGCTGCGCTGGGCGACGGTCTGCGGTCGAGGCGAGTAGCGGGCCAAATGCGCCACGTCGAGCTTGAGTTCGTCGAGCAGGTCGTAGGTCTTCTGGAACTGCGCCTCCGTTTCGCCCGGGAAGCCGACGATGATGTCGGTGGCGATCGACGCGCCGGGGACCTTGCGGCGGATCTTGTCAATCAGGGATCGATAATCATCGGCGGTGTAGCCGCGCCGCATCGCCTGGAGCACGTCGTCATCGCCCGCCTGCACCGGCACTTCGATGTGCTCGCATACCTTTGGCAGTTCGGCGACGGTATCCAGCAGCTTATCGTTCATCCAGTTGGGATGCGAGGTGAGAAATCGGATGCGCTGGATGCCGTCGACGTCGTGAATGACGCGCAGCAAGTCAGCCAGGTCAGGGCCGTCGGGCACATCCTTGCCGTAGCGATCGACGATCTGGCCCAGCAGCGTCACTTCTTTGACGCCCTGCTCGGCCAACGAGCGCACTTCGCGAGCGATCTCGCCGACGGGCCGGCTGCGCTCGACGCCGCGCCGGAAGGGGATGATGCAGAAGGTGCAGGCGTGCGAGCAGCCGTACACGATCGGGACGTGGACGCTGACCCGCTTGCCGCGCTCGTGGGCTGCCAGCCGCAGGTCGCCGTCCTGAATGGCGAAGCGCTCGCGCGTCTCCTGCTCGAGCAGCTGATAGGATTCGCGCTGATGCAGGTAATCGACCAGGGGTTGGGTTTCCGAGGGCGCCATGAACACATCGACCCACGGGTAGACGCGCTTGAGCGCGGCGTTTCCCTTCACGCCGACCATGCAGCCCATGACGGTGATGACCTTGTCGGGGTGAGTCTGCTTGATGGGCTTCAGCGTCTGGATGTAGCTATGCGCTTTGTCTTCGGCGGACTGGCGCACGACGCAGGTGTTGAGCACGACGACGTCGGCGTCGCGCGCGTTGGGCGCGGCAGCCAGGCCGATCTTCTCCAGTTCGGACCCGACGCGCTGGATGTCTGCCTCATTCATCTGGCAGCCAAAGAAGTGAAGGTGATACTTCATCACGATACTCGCTCCCTGCAAGTGGAAGCGATTGTACTGTTGAGGCGCGTGTGTGTCAAGGCATGGATTGGATGTAATCACTTCGTCGTAGTTCGACCGAGCTGCTTCAGCGTTCTGGCGGGATCGTTGGTGAGGATGGCGTCGCAGCGGAGGAGGCGGTAGAGCCAAAGTCGCCCATCCGGCCAGGGATCGAGCGGGGCGATCAGCCTGCCGCGTCGATGCGCCCAGAGTGCGTAGCAGGGATTGATCAGCAGCAGTGGCCAGAAGGGGCTGATCAACTGAGTGGGAACAGTCGGCGCAAGCCGGGTAAGCGTGATGAATCCGATCGGGATCTCCGGTGCGGCGCGCTGCACGGCGAGAACCCGATCGAGGCTAAATGACAGTGCGGCTGTCCGATTGAACACACCGGCCGCGCGAAGTTGATCGATCAGGCAGCAGGCAACGTCGGGTTCGAGAAACCGATCGGTTTTGAGTTCGAGTGCGAGGAAGACGTCAGGTGGTAGGATCGAGGTGAGTTCGTCCAGAGCCGGTATGCGTTCGTCGCCGAATTCCGGGCGCCCGTAGGATGCGCTGTAGCGTTTGATCTCCGCCAGTGTGAGATCGGCGACGGCGCCGCGCCCACCGGTCGTGCGATCGAGCGTGGCGTCGTGAATGCACACGAAAGCGTTATCGCGAGTCAGGTGTAGATCAGTCTCGATGATGTCCGCGCCGTCGTCGATCGCGCGCCGAAAGGCGGCCAGCGTGTTCTCCGGCGCGGCGGCGCTGTTGCCGCGATGCGCGATGACGTAGGGCTTGGGCTTGCCGGGGAGGGCGAGCGGCATGCGGTGTCAACGGATGGGTAACGAATCACCGAATGGGTGGATGTAGGAGTCGTCTCCAGACGACGAAATGCTGTCAACGGATGGGCAACGAATCAACGAGTGACCAGCGCCAGGTCGATTTCGTCCGCCACAGTTGGATCGGCTTCGATCTGACGTCGTATTACGAGCGCGCGACGAGCCGCCGGCGTCCCTATCTGCCCGAGCGCCCAGGCGGCGTGAGCGCGCACCAGCGGCTCGGCGTCATTCAGCGCGCCGATGAGCGGCGGCACAGCGGCTTCGTCGCCCCAGTTGCCCAACGCCACGGCGACGTTCCTCAGCAATCCTCGACGTTTGGCGCGCAGAATCGGCGTGCCCTGGAAGCGCGCTTTGAACTGCTCGGCGCTCAGGCCGATCAAATCGAGCAGCTTAGGGGCGGCGCGATCGAGATCGATTGGATAGAAAGCCTGCTCTCGGGTTGGACGGGCGAATCGACGCGGCCAGGGGCACACGTCCTGGCACTCGTCGCAGCCGAAGATGCGATTGCCTATTGGCTTGCGAAGCGCGCGCGGGATGCTCTGCTTCAGTTCGATCGTCAGGTACGCGATACAGCGGCGCGAATCGAGCACGTACGGCGCGACGAAGGCGTCGGTCGGGCAGGCGACGAGACATCGGGTGCAGGTTCCACATCCCACTTTGGTGATCGGCCGGTCGTAGTCGAGATCGAGGTCGACGATGATCTCACCCAGGAAGATCCACGAGCCCATGCGTGGATGGATCAAGCAGGTGTTCTTGCCGGTGAAGCCCAGCCCGGCCTGCTCGGCGATGTCGCGCTCCAGCACGGGGCCGGTATCGACGTAGATTCTGGCCTGCACGTCGCGCGCGGCCTCGGCGCGGATGAATTGCAACAGGTCGCGTACGCGCGGCGTCATGACATCATGATAGTCGAATCCCCAGGCGTAGCGCGCAATCAACCCGCGTGACGGATCGTGCTTGATCTCGCCGGGCAGGTCGATCGTGTAGTGGCTCAGCCCCACCACGATCACCGAGCGCGCTTCCGGCTGGATGTTGCGCACGTTCTGACGGCGCTGCGGATCGCGCGTCATGTACGCCATCTCGCCGGCGTGACCGGCCTCGACCCAGCGCGCGTAGGCCTCGGCGCGTGTGGCGCATCCGGCTGGCGCGACGCCGATCAGGTCGAAGCCCAGGTCGTAGGCTTTGTGTTTGATGCGATTGGTGAGGTTCATGGTTAGTCGGGTAGTCGGATGGTCACGTAGTCAGGTCGTTGAGCGGTTGGGTTGCTGGGGCGTGTGGATGGAACACGCTCGCCACCATTGGCTACCCGACTATCCGACTACCAAACTACTTGACTATGGATAGATGCCGCGGATCATCGTGGCCTTGGCGACGCGGTGGATTGCCAGCGCCTGCGCGGCGGTGCGCATGTTGATGTTGCGTTGCTTCGTCAGGCTCACGACTTCGTTGAAGGCATTGATCATCGTGCGTTCGAGGCGCTGCCAGATCTCCTCTTCGCTCCAGAAGAAGTACTGCAGATCCTGCACCCACTCGAAGTAAGACACGGTCACGCCGCCGCCGTTGCACAGGATGTCGGGGATGACGAACACGCCCTTGTCGTCGAGGATCAGATCGGCGTCGTCGGTGGTCGGGCCGTTGGCGCCCTCGGCGACGATTCTGGCTTTGACACGCGCGGCGTTGTCTTGGGTAATTTGATTTTCGAGCGCGGCGGGGATGAGCACTTCGCACTCCAGCTCCAGAACGCTGGCGTTGTCGATCCAGTCGCTGCCGGTGAAATTGACCACCGAACCGGTCCGCTGCAGGTGCTCGATCAACGCCGGGACGTCCAGCCCGTTGCGGTTGCAGACGCCGCCCTTCACATCGGTGGCAGCGATCACTTTGCAGCCCATCTCATGCGCGGTGCGCGCGGCGATCGATCCGACGTTGCCGAACCCCTGCACGGCGATGCGCGCGCCCTGGACCGGGATACCCACGTGCCGCAGCGCCTCGCGGGCGGTGAGCATGACGCCGCGCCCGGTGGCCTCGTTGCGGCCAAGCGAGCCGCCGACCTCGACCGGCTTGCCGGTGACGACGGCAGCCTGGAACGCGCCGAAGTGCATCGAGTAGGTGTCCATGATCCAGGCCATGATTTGCGGGTTGGTGCCCACGTCGGGCGCGGGCACATCGTTGCTGGGATTCATCAAGATGCTGATGTCGGTGGCGTAGCGACGGGTCAATCGCTCCAACTCAACTTTGGTAAGTTCGTTCGGATCGACCTTTACACCGCCCTTCGCGCCGCCGTACGGAATGTTCATCAGCGAACACTTCCAGGTCATCCACATCGCCAGCGCGCGCATTTCGTCCAGCGTGACATCCGCATGGTAGCGGATGCCGCCTTTGGTCGGGCCGAGCACGTTGTTGTAGTGAACCCGGTAGCCGGTGAACATGCGCAGGCTGCCATCTTCCATTTTGACCGGGAAGTTGACCGTGAGTTCGCGCTTGGGATAGCGCAGATACTCGATGAAGCCGGCGGGGATGTCGTCCAGGTGCTTGACGGCCCGTTCGAACTGCTGGCGTGCGACCGCATAGGGGTTCGGCGCTGCGGATGGGGTGGACATACTGGGCTCCTTGAGCTGGATTGAAGCAAAAAAACAGCGGCCAGGTCTGGGGCCGCCATTGGATACCAGTTAGGGTTGGGCTTCCGCAACCAGGCTCGGCTGCGGTTCGTTCGGCGACGGTGTGCAATCGATTCGGATCACGGGTTGAAGAAGACACATACTGTCTCGTTTGAGCTGCCCACATTCTACACACCACAAGGTATTTGTCAACAGACCATGTCAGCAGTGCAACTGCTGACAAACCTTGCGTGCACACGATCATGTCCTGCGCTTCGCTCACTCCCGTATGCCGCAAGCGATCTTGGCTGATGCATAAAACATGTGCAGATGGCAGGTCTCGCAGTGGGCAGCGCCGGCGAGGCTTGCCCTGCGAAGTCCCCGACCGAAGGGAGTGGGGAGCAAAGCCGAAGGGACGCGGGCCGTGAGCAGTTTGAATAGCCGCGCTCCCCTTCTCCTGAAGTGGGCGGTTTCGATTCGGGACAGGGGCCGAGGGGTAAGGCCCTACTTCCGACCGTTGAGGATCCTCTTGAGGAACTGCCCGGTGTGCGACGCCCTGGCGCGCGCGATCGCCTCCGGCGTTCCCTCGGCCACGATGCGGCCGCCGGCCTCGCCGCCCTCTGGCCCCAGATCGATGATGTGATCGGCCACCTTGATGATGTCGGGATGGTGCTCGATGATCAGGACGGTGTTGCCGGCGTCGGCGAAGCGCTGCAGCACGTCGATCAACAGGTGCACGTCGGCCGCGTGCAGCCCGACCGATGGCTCGTCCAGCACGTACAGCGTGCGGCCCGTGCTGCGCTTGCTCAGCTCGCGGCTCAACTTCACGCGCTGTGCTTCGCCGCCCGACAGCGTCGTCGCCGGTTGACCGAGCGTGATGTAGCCCAGCCCGACCTGGTTGAGCGTGTCCAGCTTGCGCTGCAGCGTCGGGATGTTCTCGAAGAACTCCAGCGCCTCTTCGACCGTCATGCTCAATACTTCGGCGATGTTCTTGCCCTTGTAGCGCACCTGAAGCGTCTCGCGGTTGTAGCGCGCGCCGTGGCACACGTCGCACGGGATGAAGATGTCGGGCAGGAACTGCATTTCGATCTGGATCTGTCCCTGGCCCTCGCACGCCTCGCAGCGGCCGCCCTTGACGTTGAACGAGAAGCGGCCCGGCCCGTAGCCGCGCACTTTCGATTCGGGCAGTTCGGCGAAGATGTCGCGGATGTCGCCGAAGAAGCCCGTGTAGGTCGCCGGGTTCGATCGCGGCGTGCGGCCGATCGGCGACTGGTCGATGTTGATGATCTTGTCGATGTGCTGCGCGCCTTCGATCTGCGCGTGCGCGCCGGCGGCTTCGTGCGATCCGTGCAGCAGCTGCGCCAGCCGCTTGTACAGCACTTCGATGACCAGCGTCGATTTGCCCGAGCCGGACACGCCGGTGACGCACACGAATTTGCCCAGCGGGATGTTCACGTCGATGCGCTTCAGGTTGTTCTCGCTCGCGCCGCGCACGATGAGGAACTGGCCGTTGCCGGCGCGGCGGCTCGCCGGAACATCGACCTTCATGCGTCCCGACAGATACGCGCCGGTCAGGGACTTCTTGTCGGCGCGCAGGTGGTCGACCGTCCCCTCGAAGACCAGTGTGCCGCCGTGCACGCCCGCGCCGGGGCCCAGGTCGATCACCCAATCGGCGGCATCGATCGTGTCGTGATCGTGCTCGACAATCAGCATGGTGTTGCCCAGGTCGCGCATCGCTTGCAGCGTCTTGATCAGCCGGGCCTGGTCGCGCTGGTGCAGTCCGATCGACGGCTCGTCGAGCACGTACAACACGCCCATCAATTGCGAGCCGATCTGCGTCGCCAGGCGGATGCGCTGCGCTTCGCCGCCGGACAGCGTCGCCGCGGCGCGCTGCAGGGTGAGATAGTCGAGGCCCACGTCGACCATGAACTGTAACCGGGAACGAATCTCCTTGAGAATCTGCTTGGCGATCGCCAGCTGTCTATCGGTCAGTAGCGACGCCCTCTGGGAGTTGCCTTTTCCGTTCCTGCGCGACCCGGTCAGCTCACTGACCCAGTCCAGGACTTTCACCACGGGCAGCGCCGCGACATGGGCGATGTTGCGATTGCCAATCGTCACCGCCAGCGCTTCGGGCTTGAGCCGCGTGCCTTTGCAGGTCGGGCAGGGGGCATACGTCATGTACTCTTCGATCTTGCCGCGGATGTAATCGCTGGTCGATTCGGCGTAACGCCGCTGCAAGTTGGGGATCACGCCTTCGAACGTCGTTTCGTACACGCGCGAATCGCCGTTACGGTTCTGGTAGCGGACTTTGATCCGGTCGTCGCCCGATCCGTACAGGAGCACTTCGAGTTTGGCTTTGCTCAAGGTGCGGGCAGGCGCTTTCATGTCGATGTTGTAGTGGGCGGCCGCCGCGCGCAGAATCTGATGGTAGTACGTATCGTCGTCCCCACCGCGCGGGCTCCATTCCAGCACGCCGATCGCGCCGTCTTCCAGGCTCAAGTCGGGATTGCGGATCACTTGCTTGGGATCGATCTCCATCCGCGTGCCGAGTCCCTGGCAGGCCGGGCATGCGCCATGCGGCGAGTTGAACGAGAAGGTGCGCGGCTCGATCTCCGGGAGGTTTGTCCCGTCGTACGCGCACGAGAAGCGCTCGCTGTAGACGATGTCTTCCGGCGGATCGACCGACACGTTGTTGACGATCACCACGCCATCGCCGAGCTTGAGCGCGGTTTCGATCGAGTCGGCCACCCGCGCGCGGTCTTCCGTCCCCGATTTGATCACCAGGCGATCGACGATCGCTTCGATGGTGTGCATCTTGTAGCGGTCGAGTTCGATGTCCTCGTTCACGTCCAGGATGCGCCCGTCGACACGGACGCGGACGTAGCCCATCTTGCGCACGTCCTCGAACACCGGCTGGTGATGCCCGCGTCGATCCTTGACGAGCGGGGCGAGCACCTGGATGCGCGTGCCTTCCGGCAATCCCATCACCGCGTCGATGATCTGATCGGCCGACTGCTGGAACACTTCGCGGCCGCAGACGGGGCAGTGCGGGATGCCGATCCGCGCGAAGAGCAGGCGCAGGTAGTCGTAAACCTCAGTGACCGTGCCGACGGTCGAGCGCGGGTTGTGGCTGGCGCTGCGCTGGTCGATCGACACGGCCGGGCTGAGGCCCTCGATCTGGTCGACGTCGGGCTTCTCCATCAGGCCGAGGAACTGGCGCGCGTAGGCGCTGAGCGATTCGACGTAGCGGCGCTGGCCTTCGGCGAAGATCGTGTCGAACGCCAGGCTGGACTTACCCGAACCGGACAGGCCGGTGATCACGACGAACTTGTCGCGCGGGATTTCGACGTTAACGTTTTTTAGATTGTGCTCGCGCGCGCCGCGAACGATGATGCTGTCTTGAGGCATGGGGTTCCTTCGTGAAACGTGATGCGTGCGGCGTGTTCCGTATTCCGTGCCGTTGCATATAAAGGCTTGCTTGAGCGAGATTGTGACTTGAATCTGGCAAATGTAGATTATATCACGGTTGAGAGGTTCGTCGTCCCCCAACCGTGACACGACAACGAATTCAGGATGCAGCGAACGGGAGCACTGCACCGCATGTGTTCGCTCTCCCCC
>JBOGUH010000062.1:0-3189 GCA_050695975.1 Anaerolineae bacterium | reverse complement strand
CTTCCTGGAACTGGCGGCCAAGATGGAGTATCCCGACGACAAGATCGTCCTGGTGCTGAGCGGCTATCGCAAAGAGGCCGACGTGCCGCTTGAAGAGATCGAGCGCGTGATGGGGCGCTCGGTGGCGGTCACCGTGCCGAGTGACCCACTGGCCATGGCGCTGGCGCTCAACCAGGGACAGCCGATCATCTGCCGCGATCGCAATCACGCCGTATCCAAGGCGGTCGTTCGGCTGGTGCGCCAGCTGGGGGCCAGCCCGGCCGGTGGCGCGGCGCATAAGGCGGATGCCAACCCGGGCCAGTCGGCGCCGGCCTCAGACGGGCGCCTTGCCTCTGTGTCTATGTCGCGCTTGCTGAAACCCAAGCAGGCGCTCAGTTCCTAGGGAGTTCGGCATGGAGATTCCGTTAGTCGTCGGAGGGTTAATCAGCGTCGCGATCTTAGCCATTTTCGTCGGCGTGGGACGCGCGCTCGAGCCGCCCGCCTCGGATCGGCTGGAAGATTACCTCGGCGATCAGTCGGCGCGGATGGGCGCGCAGGCGGCGCGCCATTCCTCAGGGCTAGGCGCGTCGACGGGTGAGCTGGTGCAAGGCTTTGACAAGATCCTTCGCTCCATCTCGGCGGCCGACCGACTGGGCCACGCCTTGCGGCGCGCCGGCCTGCGGCTGACCGTGACCGAATACCTGCTCATCTGGCTGCTCAGTATCGTGGCGGCGGCGCTCGCCGGCTACGTCATTTCAGGCAGCTGGCTGCCCGCGATCATGACCGGCCTGTTCGGCGTGTTGCTCCCTTACCTCTTTCTGAAATTCCGAGAGGCCGGCCGCCTGCGCGCATTCAACAATCAGCTCGGCAACGTCTTGATGCAGTTGTCGGGGTCGCTGCGCGCCGGCTACGGCATGCTCCAGGCGATCGACTTCGTGGCTCACCAGATGCCAGCGCCGGCCGGTCCCGAGTTTGCCCTGGTGGTGCGCGACGTGAAACTGGGCCGTGGCCAGATGGACGCCTTGGATGACCTGGCGGAGCGAATTGAGAGCGACGACCTGACGCTCGTCGTGACCGCGATCCGCATCCACCATGAGACCGGCGGTAATCTGGCCGAGATCCTCGAGACGGTCAGCGAGACGATCCGCGAACGCGTGCGGATCAAGGGCGAGCTGCGATCGCTCACCGCCCAGCAGCGTTTTTCAGGATACGCGCTGGCCGCGCTGCCGGTGATCGTGTTCTTCGTCCTGATGCTGCTCAACCCGGAGTATGAATCGCGCCTGTTCGCGCCCGGTCCAACCCTGTGCATCCCGTTCTGCGCGATTTTCAGCATGCTGTTGGGCTTCCTGGCCATCCGGCACATCGTCTCGATCGAAGTATGAGAGCGTTAGAGCCGTCCGTTCGCCCGCGGCGGGAGCACTGCACCGCATGTGTTGCACTGCGGGCGCGGGGCGACAGTGCAACCCTGGCCCGCTGGCGCAAGCCAGGGCGGGCTGTCGCCCAACATGTGGAAACCATCGCTCGCGGCGAGTCCGTCCCATCCCGCTCCGCTTCGCGTCGGGGACCTACGGCAGGGAGGCTTCGCACTGACTCGCCGCTCGGTTGCCGAGTCACGGACTCGGCAAGAGCTGGGAAGACAAGAACTGGGAAGAGGAATACCGCATCATGCCTTACGACATGCTTCTTGGACTCACCGTCGGCCTGAGTATCATGTTTTTCTGGCTGGGCCGCCGGTTTGCCGGCTCACCGGTCGCGATGGACGATCAACTGGATCGCTACCTGGAAGGCGATCCCGATTCGGTGCTGCGCTATGCGCTGGGCAACACTCCCAGCCAGATCAGTTTCGTCGAGCGGGTCCTTATTCCGATGTGGCGCGGCGCGTTGGGTCGCTTGGGAAGCTTCGCGCCGCAGCGCAATGTAGACGTCCTGGCCAGGCGTCTCGATTCGGCCGGGCGTCCCCACGGCTTGAATGTCCTCAACTTCCTCGGCCTGAAGTTCATAGTGTCATCCGTGTTCGCCCTGGCCGGCTTTCTGCTCAGCGCCGTCCTCCTGCAGCAGCCGATCGCAGCTGGAGCGCTCTTCGCGCTGGCGTTCGCCGCCGTCGGCTTCTACGCTCCGAACATCTGGCTCAGCATGGTGATCCGCGCACGGCAGCGGCAAATCGTTCGCGCGCTGCCGGACGCGCTGGACATGATCGTCGTGTGCTCTGAGGCAGGCCAGAGCTTCGACCAGGCGCTTAAGCGGGTCAGCGCGCGTTGGCGCAACGCCCTGACCGAGGAGTTCCATCGCATCCTGACCGAGATCGCACTGGGACGCAGCCGGCGCGAAGCACTCACGTCTGCTTCGGAGCGCATCCGGCTGCCCGACCTGTCGAACCTGGTCACCGCGATCATCCAGGCCGATCAGCTCGGCGTGAGCATCGGCAACGTGCTGCGCATCCAGGCCGATCAACTGCGTATCGTGCGGCGGCAGCGGGCTGAGGAGTTGGCGCGCCAGGCGGCGATCAAGATGCTGTTTCCGCTCGTCTTCTTGATCTTCCCGGCGATGTTTGCCGTGCTGCTCGGGCCGGCCATCCCTCTTATCCTCGAGACGTTCCGCGGATTTTGAAGCATCTCACGGGATGGAATGAGGCCCAGCCCTTCTCTTCATCATTCAGACGTTCCGCTAGTACATTGCGGCCTAAGTGAGCCAATGGTTGTCACCCCGAGCGGAGCGAAGGGTCTCGCTCGATCGGGCCGAGATGCTTCGCTCACCGCACTTCTCTTCAAATTGATGCCATGTTTTGACACCTGCACCGCTCTTCAAGTCGAGGCAGCGATTTAAACTAGAGGTGCGGTGAAAGCGGTGCAAGTGTCGCTCAGCATGACAAACCGTGGGGGTATTTAGGCTAACGTGTACGTAACTACTCAGCCGTCATTGCGAGGAGCATGAACCGTGTCGTAATTGGGTGCGATAGTTGCGACGAAGCAATCTCAGCCTTGGTCGACGATGAGATTGCTTCGCAAAACCTGTCCTGAGCCAAGCCTGCCCTGAGCAGAGCCGAAGGGTCGAAGGAAGCGCTCGCAACACATGCGGTGCAGCCTGCCACCTGCCCTCGCCCCGCAGGGGCGGGGGGCGCGCAGCGGGGGTGCTCCCGCTGCGGCAGAACAGGTTTTACCTGACAACATTTGCGTGCGCACCGTACCCCCTCGTCACTCATCATGCATTACG
>JBOGUH010000061.1:0-6616 GCA_050695975.1 Anaerolineae bacterium | reverse complement strand
GTAGTGCAGGATCGGCCGGCCGCGTGGGTCGATCAACACGCGGCCGCTGTCGCGATCGCGGGTGAGCACCAGGAAGCCGGCCTGATGCCGGATCGTCGTCATCAGTTCCTTGTGCTGCCGCCCGCTGCTCCAGGGCAGACCCAGCCCCCACAAGCCGACGTGCGCCGGCGGCGTCTCGATCTTGAAGCCGTAGCCCTGCCCATCGAGATTATAGAACTCATCGGAATAGATTGCCATCATCGCGCCGAACCACGACTCGATCGGCTGCGGGTAGCGTCCGAAAGTGGCCGACGCCGGATGCAGTCGCAAGTGACGGCCGACGTTAGGGTTATCGACTCCCGACCGCAATAGCAGCGCCGGCGAATGGATCGCGCCGGCCGCGACGACGACGACTTTCGATCGCACCACGATGCGATGCGTCTGGCCTTGCTCCCCCTGAACGGCGCCTGCCACGCCGACCGCACGCCCATTCTCGATCAGCACGCGCTGCACGGCACAGCGCACGACGATCTGCGCGTCGGCATCGAACGCGTCTTGCAGGTAAGTCTTGAGCGTGCTGCGCTTTGCGCCAAGCGGGCAGCCGAAGCCACAGTAGCCGCACAGGCGAGTATCGCCGCAGCCGTCGACGTTGCGCGGTATCGGCGCGGCGTGTAGGTTCATCCGGCGACAGCCCTCGAGCAGCATTTGGTTCTGCGGGTTCAGGCACGACTCGTCCGTATCGACGTGCAGCCGCGCGCATACCGCATCGAACGACGGTTGAAGCGCGCCGGCCAAGCCGCGCAAACCGTGATCGCGCTCCCACTCGTCGAGCACGTAGTCTGGCGTGCGGAACGAGGCTGCCCAGTTGACGGTTGTGCCGCCGCCCAACGTCGATCCGGCGAAGACGATCACGCCGAGGTCCTGCGTCGCCAGCACGCCCCGGTTCTCGTACAGGTTTTGATACGCGTCGTATTCGCGCGCGGGGAAATCGGACTCGTCGAAGTAGCGGCCCTTTTCCAACACGATCACGCGCCGGCCGGCCTGCGCCAGTTCGCCGGCGACGACGCCGCCGCCTGCGCCCGACCCGACGACCACCGCGTCGCATTCTAGCGTAACATCCGCTTCGATCGACGCGGGTCGGATCGGTTTGGGACGCGGATCGACCTGCCACTGCGGGCCGGGATAGCCGACGGCCGGCCAGTTCGGGTTGCAGCCGTCGGCCTCCGGCTTGGAATAGAACAGGACGTGCGTCAGCCGTTTGAGCCCCTGAAACGATTTGCGCAGCAGGCCGATCGGCGCAGTCGACCAGCGGCGCAGCACGGCTTCGCGCGCCGCGAGCGGCAGATCGGCGAAGTGTGCAAAGTGCCCGGTGAGGAAGGCGCGCAGCAGCGGCGCGTTGAGCGTGTTGAGCAAGAGGCGCAGCTGCGCCTGATTGAGATCGTCTTGGAGCGTGAATGTGATTTCGGCAATCGTCCGCGGGATGTCGAGGTCGGAGGCTTTGCGTTTCCAGAATCCGTGCGGGTCGTCTTCCGCGTCGATCGACGGGACGAGCGTGTCGCACAGCGCGGTGAGCATTCGGAACTGGGCGGGGGTGAGGTACGGGTCGGAGGTCATCACTCCCGTCATCGCAGGTAAGCCTCGAACCACCACCATCCTCGAATCACGACGACGCCGGACCCACTTCCGTCCTTTGGGCGCGCCAGGTAGCCGTTGGCGGTGATGCCATTGCTCGGATATTCGACGGACGAGGTGGCTATTTCACGAATGGATTCCTCCCATGTGTGACGGGTGACGAGCGGCAAGTGACGCGGTGTCAAGTTTCACTCGTCGCCCGTCACTCATCACGGTGTTGGCTTAGGCTCTCCGGGCGTCCCCGCTGGGGCGGGCGTAAGCAGCAGCTGCGCGCCGAGCGAGGCAGCGAAGTCGTCGCCCAGCACGATGCGGATGTCCACGCCGTCGCCGTTGCCGGCGGCGGTGCGCACGGCCGTCGGCGGGAGGTTCAACGCGGCGGCCAGTTGGGCGGTGGTGAACGGCTTGTTGCCGTGGTCGATGATCAGTGTCGCCTGGTGTGTGTTCACGCCATCGTACGCGTCGCCGAGGCTGGCGATGCTAAATCCGAGGCCGATCAGAAATTCGCGCGTGCGCGAAGCCAGGCCGAGTGTCTGCGTCCCATTCTCGACGCGGATGGAGGCCCCTTCGGCGGCCAGCCGTGTGGCGTCGTCGGCGCTTTCTGGCAGGCCCGCGCTGATGTTGAGCAGCCGATCGCGCAGCGCGCGGATCTCTTCACGGATCGGGATCAGCACGTACTGCGGCGGGTCGGTCGGGGCCAAGTACGACAACGTCATCGACGGTTCGATGACGAGCGATTGAATGTTCTCCAGATCGATCTTCGAGCCGAGATTGGCCAATCGGATCAACTGGTCGAGCGTGAAGTTGGTCTGCAGCGAGTCGCCCAGCGTTTCGAGCAGCGGCCCAGCCTGGGCGATCAGCGTGAACAGCGTATCGCCCTGGGTGACCTTGTCGCGCACGGCCAGGATCACCTGCTGCTGTCTGCGCGCGCGATCGAAATCGCCCAGCTCGGTGTGGCGCGTGCGGGCGTACTTCAGCGCCAGCCGGCCGTCCATGTGCTGCCAGCCGGCTTCGATGTGCAGCGGCTCGTAACCGAAGCCGGAGTCGGGATACTGTGGGTCGTCGATGGTCTGCTCGACGTAGATGTCGAGGCCGCCGATCTGATCGATCAGCCGTTCAAAAGCGCTGAAATTGAGGCGGACGTAGTATTGAACCGGAATCCCAAAATTATACTGGACGGTGGCCATGGCCAGCGCCGGGCCGCCGCCGGGATAGCCTTCCGCGTCGCCGATGAAGTGCGCCGTGTTGATCTTGCCTTCGACGTCGTAGCCGGAGATCGGCACCCACAGGTCGCGCGGGATCGACAGCATGCCGGCCGTGCGCGTGGCGGGATCGATCGTCAGCAGGATCATCGTGTCGGTACGCCACGGGCCTTGTTCGACCTCGCGCTCGTCGATGCCCAGCAGCAGGATGTTGACGCGCTCGACGCCGGTCCACTCCGGCAGACTGGCCGGATTCAGCGTGCCGGTCACTGGCGCCGGTGGATCGATCTCGAACGTATCGAACGCGCGCACGCTGTCGCGCATGGCGTTGAACACGGCGCACGAGGCGATAACCCCTAGCACCAGAAAACCCAGGATCCACACAATCAACAGTCGATTAGACGAACGCGGTGGATGTGTCCCACGGTCCAATGACATGCATGGGCCTCGATCGATGGAGATAACCGGCCGCGCGCTGCCGGGTCGGCGGCAGGATTATATCACGCCTGCTGCGTAAGCTTTAGAATCAATACCCTGATTTCTTCAGACGAGTTCAGGAGCAGCCTGCTCCCGGGTGGGCTCCGCTCAACAATACCACGGCTCGCTCAGATGCGGGATTGGCATTTGTGGCGATCGGCGGCTCGCGGTGGAGGCGACCCGGCCGCTGCGTGCAGCCGCTGCATGAGCCAGCTGCCACACGTGACCGAATATCGCCTGTCGCGACTCACCGCGTGCCTGGCTCGCTTTGACGATGTCGAGCACGTCTGTGTGCAACCGATCCACCCGCGCATCCGGATGCGACCACGGATAACACAATGCGGCTTCGTCAAAGTCGCCGACCCGTTCCTGCACAATCGGCAGTTCCAGCAGTTTCGAGCCGGCCGGGATGAGCAGTCGAATCGCGTACTGGATCGGAGAGATGTTATCGATGAGGTCGAGTTCAGAAATCCACCACAGCAAATCTAGATATCCTTCAAGCGATGTCCACGGGGTGAACGTGACGAAAGTTGGATTGAGCGTCAAGCCGACTTCGCGAAACAGCGAGACCACTTGAATGAAGTCTTCTCGCGTGTGCCGTTTATCGAAGATGTCGAGGATGGTGTTATCCATAGACTCGACTGCGCTGGTGACAAACAGGCAGCCGGTGTCGCGCAAGATGGGCAGGGCCGTCGCCTGTTTCAGGAGGTGCTCAATTTTGATAGTCACGTCGTAAGTCAAGTCCGGGAACTGCCGATGCAGCGCCTCGACGAGTGGGATGGCGTGGCCAGGCCCGTTGAGAAAGTCGGGATCGCCAAAGGTGATGTGGCGCGCGCCGGCCTCGACCTGTTGCCGAATGTCTTCTAGAACTACGTTGCGCTGGACGATGCGAAACTGTCCACCGTAGACGGGAACGATCGGGCAGTGACGACACAAGTGTTTACATCCTCGGCTGGCCTCGGTGTAACCGACTGTGCGTCTGATCCCATCGCCTAGATTCAACCAGGCATACTGCGATAACCCCGGCAGCCCGCTCCGCTCGGGAATCAGGAAGTTTTGGCGGGCGAGCGAGATGACTGGCTCTTGCTGCGATGCGGACCCATTAGCGGACAACCGCCGATACAGGCTCGCGAGTCCTTCCTCAAACTCCCCGCCCAGAATCGTATCGGCGCCAAGCTCACGCAAGTAGTTTTCATTTACTGGTGCGTACAGGCCGAAGAAACACACATGCGCGCGTGGGTTGATCGCCTTCACACGCCCGACGATCGACGCAGCGATGCGCGTCGCAGTGTGCATCGGCACGTAGAAAGCCACCAGGTCCGCGGATGCGACTGCCTGTTTGTCGAGGCGCTGCACGGCCAGATCGAGACACGTGACCGCTGCGCCTGCTCGTTTCAGCCAGGCCGCCGGCGACGCAAGGCCGAATGGCTGGTGGCCGAGTTCGTAGGTTGAAATCAGGACGACGTTCATCTAATCCAGATCCACCCATGATCGGATGTTGCCGCGCACCTCGCTCTTCGTAAACTGTCGATCCTGCGCAGCGATCCGCATGGGCAAGCCGCCTTTGGGGGCCGATAGCACCAGACCGCTGCGATCGACCCGGGCTCTGGGAGGGAGCGTCAAACGATAACGCTGCAAAATGATCGGCAGCACCAACTTTATCTCCAGCATGGCAAACGCGGCTCCCAGGCACATGCGCGGGCCGGCGGAAAATAGGTCTGATTCAGCCGATACATAAACGCGACGGGGTCCAGGCCGAACGAGAGCACGTTACCGCGCCAGCCCAGCACGGGCATCGGGTGCGGGCCGGGCAGGGCGGTCGGAGATGTGGATGTCGCTGTCATAGCGATGTCTCGACCCTCTGGTCAGGCACAAAGTTTACATCCGGCTGTCCGACTGTGAAAACAGGCAGTTGTTTGCCGTCGCCCTTCATGTTACAATTCCTCGCGAGATACAGTTGTGTTCGGAGGAAATCACTCATTATGGAAGCCAATCCGGCGCCTCAGACGGCGTTGAAATACGATGCCGAAGTGATGGACGAAGGGCGAGTGGAATTACGTGTCCCCCTGCCTCGTGGCACGCACGTTACCGTCTTTGTCGTTGAAGAGCCTGCCAGCACCTTCGACGACTTAGTGCTTGCTGCTCAGAGCAATCTTGATTTCTGGGACAATCCCTTCGATGACGAGGACTGGAACAATGCCTGAGCAGGGCGACATTCTGCTCATTCCAATTCCATTCACCGACCTCTCTTCTCAAAAGCGGCGGCCGGTTATTGTGGTTTCCAACAACGCCTACAACCGATCCACCGCCGACATCGTCGTTGTGGCCATGACATCCAATCCGGCCAGTGCTGATTACAGTTTCACGATCAACACATCTGATCTTGAGCGTGGCACACTGAACCGTCAGGGCAAAGTGCGGGTCGACAAAATCTACACGCTCTCTCAGTCCATCGTGGTCAAAACGTTCGGGCGGGTCAACTTGAAGGTACTCGACCGTATCCGCAATGCGTTGCAAGACCTGACTGCCAAGAAGTCCTAAAACCCCCTTTGAGGATTTTCCTTCACTCGATCCTCGCCCGCAACACACCCGGCGTGAACTGAATCCACACTTCGCTCCCCGACCGGACGATTGGCTCTCGTAATGCCTCGTTCGCGGCATACGACACTGCTGACTTCAAGACCAGCCGCTTACCATCGACCTCGACGATGTAGGGCTGTCCCCACTCGGCTGTGCCGCGCATGAAGTTGAAGGCCCGCCGCGCCGGCCATGTCGTGCTGATCGTGAAATCACTCGGCGAGGGCGACGGATCATAACTCCCGCCGTCGGGCTGCTTCCGGCGCGACAGTGTCCCACGCTCAAGCGCCTGCACCGCTTCGACCATCAATCGCCCGCCGAGCGCTGCACACAAGCGATCGGCTTCCGCGCCGGAGATGCCGTCGGGCAAATCGAGCGGCGCTTGCAGCGCGATGTCGCCCGTGTCGAGCCCCTCGTCCATGAAATGGATCGTCACGCCGGTCGTGCTGTCGCCACTGCGAAAGGTCCAGAACAGCGGCGCCGGGCCCCGGTAAGCAGGCAGCAGCGACGGATGCAGGTTCAAGAATCCGAGCGTCGGCAGCGCCAGCATCGACGCTGGGATGCGCTGCGAGAAGCACGCGACGCAGGCCACGTCCGGCCGCAGAGCCGAAAGCACCGCAAGCGTCTCGGAATGGTCAGGACGACTGACCTCGAAGACGGCGATGTCGCGCTCCCAAGCGAGGTGGACGATGTTGTGTTCGAGATATGGGTTGATGATCGGCAGTTGGGATCGGCGCGGATCGGGCGCGACG
>JBOGUH010000060.1:0-6803 GCA_050695975.1 Anaerolineae bacterium | reverse complement strand
GCCCCAGGTCGCGTAAGCCGAAGCGCAGGTAGACAGACTTTGTCGGATCGCACAAGAAGTGAAACTTGAGCGGCTGGCGTTGGAAGTAGATCCGCGCCGGCTTAAGCACGTTCGGCCCCACGAGTAGCACCTCGACATTCGCCGCGCGAAACTTGTCGTGCGCCTGATCCAACTGAGCCATATAGCGACGGCAGAACGGGCAGTTGTAGCCGCGCGAGAACCAGATCACCACGTTCTGTTTGCCACGGTAATCGCTCAGGCGGATGGTCGGCCCCTGCACCGATTCGAGTTCGAGTTCCGGCGCGGGCGACCCCACTTTCACTTCATGTTCTATGACCTTCGCCTCCAGCTTCCAGCCTCCGGCCTCACCCCTCTTTCGCTTCGCTCCCCTCCCCCCTCTCCCGCCCCCACAGGACGGACAGGAGAGGGGGGTGGGGAGTGAGGTTACGCCAGAAATGGTAGCACAAACAGCGAATCGGCGCTATAGCCCGCTTCACTGACGACCTGCTGTGCTTTGTCCAGGTAGCGCGTCGCTTCTTCTTCGTCGCCGATCTCAAGATACAGTGCGCCCAGCCCGTTGTAGCACGGGAACAGCATTTGCGGCTCGCCGGTTTCCTCGGCCAGCGTCAGCGCTTCTTGATACGCCCGCAGCGCTTCCTCCAGCATGCCGTGGCACTGGTAAATCTGCGCCAGCAGCACAACCGGCACGGCCAGGTGCGCCCGATGTCCCATCTGCAGGTCGAGGTCGATCGACGCGCGTGCGGCTTCCACGCCGCGTTCCCAGTTGCCGACCAGCGAGCAGTACGTCGAGGCCAGCGAGGATTGCAGCCAGGATTGATACGCCAGGTCGCCGATCTGACGTGCGAGGGCCAATCCCTTCTGGCACAATTGCACAGCCCGGCTGTGATCGATCGGCCCATACAACATGCCCAGGTTCGTGTAAGCGCGGCAGGCGGCGACGGGCCGATCGCTGTCGAGCGCGATGTGCAGGCTGCGTTCGACTTCGGCGATGCCGCGCTCGATTTCTCCGCCGCGCGCGTGCGCCACGCCGAGCGTGTTGAGCGCGAGCGACGCGGTTCCGGGATTGCCGAGCGACTCGGCCAGCGCGAGCGCTCGACCGGCCCAGTCGATCGCTTGCGCATCCTGCCCGGCCCGGAAATACACTCGGCCGAGCTCGGTGTACAGGCCAGCCAGCGTCGCGCCGGGCGGCAGGTCTTTCAGCGCCTCGATGCCCTGTTGGTAGTTCTCGATCGCGCGCGAGCGCTCGCCGCGCGCGAACCAGGCGTTGCCCAGTTTGCGATGCAGCACGGCGACGCCTTCGCGATCGCTGCCGCGCCGATGCATCCCCAGCGACTCCAGCCAGTAGCCGATAGCGGCGTTCACCTCGCCCGATGCCGATCGCGCATCCCCCAGCCATTCCAGCGCATCGGCTAATTGCCGATCGCTTTGTCCCGCTTCTCTGAGCCGATCGACGACGCGCTCGAAGAAGCGCGCCGCCTCACGATTGGCATACACGCGCAGCGCGGCGCGGCCGGCCCGCAGCCCGTAATCGATCGCCTTGGCGTCATCCTGGCTGCGCTCGTAGTGATACGCCAGCAGCTCGACATATTCATCGATCTCGCCGCGATGGATCCGCTCTAGCGCGGCGCCGATCTCGCCGTGCAGCTGCGCGCGGCGGCGCTGCAGCAGCATGAGGTAGGCGGCTTCCTGCGTCAGCACGTGGCGGAAGGTGTAGGTCGGCCCCCACGTCGCTTCGCCGGATTCGATCAAGCCGCCCCGCTCGAGCTCGTCCAGCGCAGCCTTCAGCTCGGTTTCATCTCCCATGATCGCCAGCAGCAATCGCCGCGAGAATGTTCGCCCGACGACGGACGCGATGCCGAGCGCGCGCTTGGGCCGATCGGGCAATCGATCGATGCGCGCGGTCAGGACGCCGATCAGCGTGTCGGGCAGCGCCGATCGGATTCGGGCTTCCCGATCAGGTATTCGCGCATCGACCACCCAGCGACCCCCGTCCTGAATCAACAAACGGGACTCAATGAGCGTGCGGATCACTTCTTCGAGATAGAACGGGTTGCCCTCGGCGCGGTCGAGGATCGCGCGCTGCACCGCATCCGTCAGGTTGCTGCGCGCCAGCAGCAGGCGCACCAGCGCTTCGCCCATATCGTCCGGCAGAGGGCGCAAGTCGATCTGCTCGTATTGCCGCAGCCTGCTGCGCGCGACTCGTTCGGCCAGGTGCTGAATGCCACCTTGCTCCGCGCCAGGACGGAACGCCCACACCATCATCAGCGGATGATCATCGATCAGCGGCAAGAGGTATTCGAGCAGCGCCAGCGACGTTTCGTCGATCCAGTGCAGGTCGTCAAAGACCAGGACGAGCGGTGTCTGCAGCGACAGCGCGCCGAGCAGGCGGCGCACGCTGAAGAAGATCTGCCGCTGCAGCGCTTCGGCGTCCAGGTAGCGGATGCGCTCGCCGCCAACCTGCAGACCGAGCAGCGTGCCGAGGTAGGGCAGCAGTTCGTCGCCCTGGCCGGGAAACACGGCGTCGAGCGCTTCGAGCAGGCGCAGCATCGCATCGGTTGAGTCGAAGTCGCCGACCAGGCCGAAGTAGTTGCGCAGGATCTGATCGATCAGGCTGTACGACACGGATTGGGTGAACGACGAGCAGCGGCCTTCCAGCCACAGCACGGCCGATTCGCCGCTGCGGCGCACCCCGGCCCACCCGTCGTGATAGGCGTTGGCGGTGTTAACGGTGACATGCAGTTCGGCGATCAGGCGGCTCTTGCCCAGGCCGGCGTCGCCGACCAGCGCGATGACGCTGCCGGCTCCCTGCATGGCGGCGTCGAGCCGCGCCCGCAGTTGGTCGAGTTCGGCGCCGCGCCCGATCAGCGGCGAGCGCAGTCCCTCGATGCCGCGCATCGTGCCGGGCATCTCCGCTCGCGCGCGCACGTCATAGACTTGCACCGGGTCGCGTTTGCCTTTGATGCGCATCGGCGCGAGCGGTGTGACTTCGAACAGGCGGCTGGTCAGGCGATAGGTTTCAGGACCGACGTAGATGTGCCCGCTGGGTGATGAGTCCTTGAGACGCGACGCGAGGTTGACCGCGTCGCCCATCACCGTGTAATCGCGTTGGCCGATTGCGCCGACCGCGCCGGCGACGACCGGGCCGGTGTTGATACCGATGTGCAGCGTCAGGTTCTGAGCGACGGGTGGCAGCTCGGTCACCGTCGCCTTGAGCGCCGTTTGCATCTCGAGCGCGGCGTGGATCGCGCGTTCGGGATCGTCCTCGTGCGCGTCGGGCGCGCCGAACAACGCCATGATCGCGTCGCCGATGTACTTGTCGACGACCCCACCGTATTTCACGACGGCGTCGGTCAACGCTTGGAAGCAGGCGTTGACGATGTCGGTGACTTGTTCGGGGTCGAGCGTTTCGCTCAGCGCGGTGAAGCCGGAAATGTCGGCGAACAGGATGGTGACGACTTTGCGCTCGCCTTCTGCTTCCGCCGCGCGGAGAGTAGGGGCATGCTGGGCCGCTTCGAGCGTCGCTAGTTTTTCGCGCATCGGGCCGAGCGCGGCGTTGACGACGACTTCGCCCAGTATGGCGCGCTGCGCTTCGAGCGCGGCGATAGAGTCCTGGAGATTAGAGATTTGAGATTGGATGTCGGCCTTCACAACTTGATTATACGCGAGTAGAGCGGTAGTGTATTGGCATGTAACCGTGCTGTAACTCGTTCCAACTTCATCGGGGCCCGACTGATCCTTCGTTAAGAATCCGTTCGACCTGCTGCTTCAGAAACGGGAGGTCAGTTTGTGCGGTGTCCCAAACGTCGGTTCACAATCTCATTTCGTATAGCGCCGCGTGATAATCTTGTTGCGTCGCCAGTCCGCGAAAGGTAAAGCCGAGTCTCTCGTAGTATTCACGTATTTTCAAATTGGTCGCCAGGCAGTCCAACCGAATGAACTGCTTGCTTTGGCTTCGGATGTGTTCTTTCGCCCACTCTAAAATCAGCGCGCCAATTCCAAACCCCGCCACGCGGCTGCGGATCGCCAGGCTGTAGACGTACCCGGCGTCGTCCGAATAACCACGCCACAGCCGTGGGGTTGTCCACTCGAACCTGACCGTCCCGACCGCCTGTCCGTCCTTCACGCTGCGCGCGAGATAAACCTGCTGCTTTCGGATTTCTCGCTCCACCAAAGTCCACAGGCTCCGGGGCGGTGGAGATGACCACTGGCGAATGCCCCTTGCATTTAACCGGGCTGCGGCATCGCCGAGTATCTCCATGACGACGTCGTGTTCGTCCGGCCGAGCCGGCCGTAACATCAACTCTCCGATCTCCAACCCTTCGACTCCGCTCCCCACTCCCTTCGGTCGGGGACTTCGTAGGGCAAGCCTCCAACCTCTACCTCACTTTCCCCATAAACTCCCTCACCGCATCGTTGAAGGCGTCCGGATTCTCGACGTTCGACAAATGCGCCACGTCCGGCACGACGACGAGCTTGCTGCCAGGGATCGCTTTGGCCATCGCCTCGCTCTCGCCGGGCGGGATGAGTGTGTCGGCGCTGCCGGTGATGATCAGCGTGGGGATGTTGATCGCCGCGAGCATCGATGTGCGATCGGGCCGCACGGCCATGCCGCGCAGCGCGGCGGCGACGCCTTTGGCCGGCTGGTGCGCCATCATCGATCGGATATAAGTGGTCAGGCTGTCGCGATTCGCGCGCGTCGCTTCGGTCAGCATCTTAGGCAGCATCCCCTCGGCGAGGGCCGGCACGCCTTCGTCAAAGGCCTTTTGAGCATTCGCATAACGGGCCTCGCGCGCCTGCTCGCTGTCGGCTCCGGCGCGCGTATTGGCCAGGATCAGGCCCTTCACCATGCCTGGATACCTGGCGAGGAAAGCCAGCGCGATGTACCCGCCCATCGACAGGCCGCACACGACCGCTTGCTTGACGTTCAGCGCGTCGAGCAGCGCCTTCAAGTCGGCGGCGTACTCGTCCATCGTCATCGTTTCGGGCGCATCGCCCGATTGGCCGAACCCGCGCAGATCGGGCGCGACGACGCGGGCCGCGCTCTGCAGACCCTCGATCTGCGATCGCCACAACGATCGATCAAGCGGGAAGCCGTGAATGAGCAATAGCGGCATACCGTTGCCGACGTCGTCGTATTCGATAGTTGTGCCGTGCGTTGTGAATTTCATGCGTGTCTCCTCGCGGGCAGGTGCGACGCACTTTCAAAAGTGCGTCGCACCTATGTTATGCGTGTATCCTCGCCCAGTCGTCGCCGATGGCGCGGTTGATCGCCACGTCACGCAGGAAGTGCGCGCGCAGCCCGCCATCGCCGATGGTGTTGGCTTGCGCCAGCATCGCTTCGCGCGCCTGTCGCAAGTAATGGACTGCTGTTGGGTCATGGGCGCTGCGCAGCATGTCGAAGTGCGTCCACAAGACAGCCTGCGGCACTGGCACACCGTACAAGCCGTGCGCCTGCAGGGCTACAACCGCGCGCGTCGACGCCTCGCTTGCCGGGTTGGGCTGGCCGGTATGGAGCTGCATTCGCGCCATCAGCGAGTTCGACCAGATAGCGCAGTACGCATGCAGCTTGAGGCCAGCGCGTTCCAGTTCTTGCATTCGATCGAGCGCCGCAAGCGTGTGGTTCCACGCGCCGAGCGCCTGGCCGATCAGCACGTGGCCGGCCAGCGCACTCCATTCGAGATCGGGCAGCTGCAGCTCGGTGGCCGCCGCCACGGCGCGATCGCTCACGCTGCTTGCGCCAGGCGATCCGCTTTCGCGCAGCGCGTCGGCCTGCGCAATGAGCAGCCAGGCCGATTGTTCAGCCAGGTTGATCTCGGCGGCTTTGCGCTGCGCCTGCTCGAGCATAGCTCGCGCCCGGACGGCATCGCCCAGCCGTGTCCAACTCACGCCCATGCCGATCAGGCCGCGCGTTTCGAGTTCTGTCTCGCCAGTGAGGCGCGCGAATTCGAGCGACTTCTCGAAATGGCTGACCGCGTGGAACGGCTGCGACAACCCGTCGCGATAGAGCAGACCCAGGTCGAAATACGATCGGGCCAGGCCGGCCGGCTCACCCAGGTGACGGCGCATCTCGTGAGCGCGTTGAAACGCGTTGGCGACGCTATCGAATTGTCCGGCGCGCCAATTCATGCGCGCCAGGTCGGCCAGGACGGCTGCCTCGCCGGCGCGATCGCTCTGCGTGCGCAGCAGCGAGACGGCCTCTTCGAGCAGCGGGCGGGCAGGCTCGTCGCGCCCGTCGTTCAGATAGAAATGCGCCAATGCGGTGATCGCCGCGGACAGCCGCGTGCCGTCTCCGGCACGCCGGGCGAGCGCGAGCATTTCCTGCAAGTCGGGCTCGATGCGGTTAGGCCACCCGGCCGACGGCCACAACGGGTAGCGCTCGGCCAGGATGTCGAAGCGCTGTTTGATCAGCTGGACGTGCAGCGTAGCGTCAGCAGCCATAATCGCCGAATCGAGGAGGGCCAACGCCTGCTGATAATGTTCGAGGGCTATCGTCGTTTCGGCGCTGCGCTTGGCCGCGTCGCCGGCTTCTTTGAGCTGGTTGACGGTCGCCTGCCGCGCGTCGATAGAGGGCGCGGCCAGGCGGGCGTCGAGGCGCGTGCCACATCGGCCGCAGAAAGCGAACCCGTCCGGGTTCTCAAAGCCGCACTGGTGGCATTTCACGGGCATCTTGGGGGAATATTATATCAGTATCGACGGCAGAGGCACAAAACGTAATGCGTATTGCATGTTCCATGCTCCCCAGGCGACTAGCCATAGGCGATATGCGGTAGTATGGTATAATC
>JBOGUH010000059.1:0-3478 GCA_050695975.1 Anaerolineae bacterium | reverse complement strand
GTCATTGGGGCCGGGTGGGCGGCGAACCGGCGCGCAATGATTTGGGGGACGTAGCTGGCTAGGGTTTCGAGATCAGCGGGCACACCAGGAATCCTCATGCGCGATGCTGATAGCGTAACACAGGTGTCAACGGTCGGTCAAATTGAATTCTACCTCACCCCCTGCCCCTCCCGAAGTGGAACCCTAAAGGGCGTGCCAGCGGCTCACTTCGGGAGAGGGGAGGAGCGAACTTCCATACCTCCTTCACCCCTCCCAAACCATGCTACAATCTTCTGCATGCGCTACCTGCCGGGTATCCAACCCGTTCGCCGCGCCGCACGCCTCGTTGGCCGGCTGCTTCTGCTCCTGTCGATTGCGATTTCTGCGCTCCCTGGCGTCGCCTCCGCCCAGTCCGACGCCGTCTTCGATCTGCTCGGCCGCGTCAACGCGCTGCGCCGCCAGAACGGGCTTGCCCCGCTGGAACTGAACGATCCACTCGCCGCCGCCGCCCAGCGCCACAGCCAGGACATGGCGAACACGGGCCGCGTCGATCACACCGGCTCTGACGGATCGGCCCCGGAGCAGCGCATGATCGCGGCTGGATACGGGCCGGCCCTCAATGCGTGGGGAGAGAACATCTACGGCAGCGGCATCGCCACCGTCGGCGACGCATGGGGTTTCTGGACGACCTCGTCGGTTCATCGAAACAACCTGCTCAGCGAGCGTTACCGCGAGATCGGCATTGGCGTGGCGACCAGCGCGAATGGCACGTATTACACGCTCAAATTCGGCGCGCGTCCCGGCGTGCTGCCCTTCTTCGTCGATCAAGGCAGTCTGCTGGACAGTCCAGTGGTCGCGCTGACGCTGAGCAACGAAGACGCCGCGCCGGGCGGGTCGAGTGGGACGATGGGCCGCGCCGTCGAAATCCGCGCCGGCGAGGGCGAAGACTTTAGCGCCGCCGCCTGGCAGCCGTGGCAGCCATCGATCCCGTTCACGCTATCGAATGTTGCTGGAGAGCATCGCGTCACCGTCGAATACCGCGATTCCAAAAACACGATCGTGTCGTACTTCCGTATCGTCTCGCTGGCCGGGGCGCAGCCTCAGGTGACGCCAATCCCTTCGGCTACGCTCAGTGCAGGTCCTTCGGCGACGGCCCTCCCGCCGACTGCAACACTTTCGCCAACCGATCCACCCACCGCGATCCCGACCAGCACACCAACTCCTTCCGCGACGCCGCCCCCTTCGGCTACCTTCACGCCAAGCCCGATGTCCACGTTCACGCCGACACCCTTGCCAACGGCGACAAGTGTTTCTATAGTACTCACGACAACGACGCCGGGTTCAACTCCGGCGCCAAGCGGCTCCGGCCCGCCTGAAACGAGCCTTGCTCCGTCACCAGCGGCCTTGGCCCCAACGTCCGATTTCGCATTAGCGCCTATCGATCGATCGCCGATCGCAGCGCTCGTCGCGCGCGGTTGGTCGGATGCGCCAATGGACCTGCTCGGGCTGATCGCCGGCTTGCAGATCGCTGTCGTCGTGATCGGCGCAGCAATCATCGTTCGCCGCTCGATGAAGTTGTAGGGTAACCTTCTCGCTCGCGGCGAGTCAACGGACTCGCCGCCTCGATGCCGAGTCAGTGCGAAGCCTCTCCGTGGGACGGACTCGGCATGAGCAAGACAGGCGGACAGTATCATGAAGTTGTAGGGTAACTGCGGGATCATTGCGAAGAACATGCTGCGTATTGAATTGCGGTTGCCGGGCCGAACTTTCGCACGCATCAGCCTTTTGCTTACGGCGCTGATGCTCACGGCGTGCAGCGATCTCGCAGCCAAACGCGATCCGCTCATCTCCGCGACGATCTCCGCGCCACCCACTCAAACTCCAACTCTAAATCCAACTCCAACTCCAACTCCTCCCCCAACCCCGACGCCCACTCCGTCCGACCTATGGATCGATCCGTCTGGCGTGCGCATCCACCCCGACGGCGGTCTGTATTCGGGCGACACGCTCTCCTTCGAGATCGAAGCGCGCAACGGCGGCAGCACAGATCTCTCTCGCGTGCCGGTCGTCGTCGATTGGGGATCGGATCGAGCCGAGGGCGAGATCGACACCATCCCGCGCGGCGGGAGTGGCACGGCCGATCTCGTGTGGGTGTGGCATACGGCATCGCTCGTCGGAACGCAGACCGTCACCATCACACTCGATCCGGAAAACGGGATTGGCGATCCCGACTCGAGCAA
Organism: Anaerolineae bacterium; assembly: GCA_050695975.1. Lineage (GTDB taxonomy): Bacteria > Chloroflexota > Anaerolineae > Fen-1058 > Fen-1058 > DASSFZ01. The sequence continues at coordinate 1,259 of JBOGUH010000059.1, read as the reverse complement.
CAATATCGCCGTCGTCCAGATCGATCTAGCCGCCGACCGGCCGGGGAACGAGATCGGCGCCGAGTGGCAGACGGCCACCAGCGACTGCTGCGCGTTTCACTTCATTCGCGGCACAGCCGCGGCGCGCGACATCGACGCGATCGGGCGGGTTGCCGACGACGCGATCGCTTACGCCGAAGATCGATTGGGTGTGCAGCGGGAGGATCGGCTGGAGGTCTACCTGATCGGCCGCGTGCTGGGTCACGGCGGGTTCGCCAGCGAGCAGATCGCCATCTCCTATCTCGATCGAAATTACGCCGGCGGGGGGCTGCTCGAAGTGTTTCGCCACGAAGGCACGCACCTCCTCGACCGAGGCATCGCCGGCGGCGAGCGCCCGGTGCTGTTGGTCGAAGGCTTCGCGACGTACATCACCGGCGGCCATTTCAAACTCGAGCCGCTGCCGGAACGCGCCGCCGCGCTGCTGCAGATCGATGGCTACCTCCCGCTGCGCGATTTGGCGAACCACTTCTATCCCAGCCAGCACGAGACCGGCTACCTGGAGGCTGGCGCGTTCATCGACTACCTGGTTGAGCGCGACGGCTACGCGACCTTCATCGAACTGTACGACGGCATGCGGCGCAAGCCCGGCGAGAGCGACGCCGACGTGATCGATCGCGAGATGAAGGCGGTGTACGACGTCGGGCTGGACGACATGGAAGCCGAGTGGCTGGCGCATCTGCGCACGCTGGACGCGGGCGATCAGGTTCGCGATGTGGCGAACACGATCGCATTCTACGACACCGTTCGGCGCTACCAGCGCGCGCTCGATCCGTCGGCTTATTTTCTGGAGGTGTGGATGCCCGACATTCAACAAGCCGAGTCGCGCGGTTTGGCCGCCGATTATCTGCGTCATCCGCGCGCGCCGGAGAACATCGCCATCGAGACGATGCTCGTCGCCGCCGACGCAGCGTTCGTCGCGCGCGATTTCGATCGGGTCGAGGCGCTGCTGGCTTCGGTCAACACCGTGCTGGATGCCGATGCGACTTTCTCCGATCCGACCGCTGCGCGTTATCTGGCGGTCGTGCGCGCGACGCTGGCCTCGGGCCACGAGCCGCAGCGCATCACGCTCGACGGCGATCGCGCCGAGGTGCTGGCGGCGCGGGATGGCGGCTCGACGCTGGTGAGCCTGTCGGCAGTGCTGCAAGATGATGCGTGGTCGGTTCGGCTGAGTCAGTGACCTCACCCCCCACCCCCACCCCTCCCCCCTCTCCTGTCGGTAC
>JBOGUH010000058.1:0-2951 GCA_050695975.1 Anaerolineae bacterium | reverse complement strand
GATGTCAGCCAGGTAAAGTTCGCCGACGTGTTTCCCTGCACCCAGCGCCCGCAGCCCCTCCTTCGGCAGGGCTAACGTCATCGTGGCCGTCGCCTGTATGGCGGGCGTGAAGATCGTGCCGGTCGTGGTGTCTATTCCAGAGGGCGCATCCAGCGCGAGAATGGGCGCGCCCTGGGCATTCGCCCAACGAATCATGTCCGCCGTCGCGCTCCTGGGAGCGCCGGACAGGCTATAGCCAATGATCCCATCGACAATCAAATCGGCGCCTTCAACCTGTGCCAGCGCATCAGCCTGAGCAACCGGGATGCGCATACGCTGGATAACATCCAGCTGATGGGCCGGAACAGGCGTGAACGCTTCAGGCGGCTTGGTCAGAAAAACCCGGACGCGCGCGCCCCAATTGTGCAGGCGCCGGGCACAGACGAGCGCGCCTCCACCGTTGCCTCCCGTACCGGCTAAAACGACGACTGTCTTTCCAGTGGGATCGCCTCCCAGGAAGCGCTTCCGGGCCAGGTGCGCCAGGTTGCGCCCCGCATTTTCCATCATCTGCATGAGGGCGATATGAAAATCCTCGATCATCGCCCGATCGACCTCCCTCATCTGATCGGTGGTGAGGTAGGGTACGTCTACGTTAGGTGAGGACATACGCTTTCACTTTCCTGCTGAACTTTGGCAACAGCCATATCGGGCGCTCGGAGTGCAGGCTTCAGCCTGCGGAGCGCCCAGAAATTTCAGCCTGTTGAAACTTGCTAAATTAGTCGACAATAAATCACGATGAACACGAATTATTCTGTTTTTGATGTGTGTTCCGTATTGCGTATTCCGTATTGCGCGCCTCGCGCATTCGTGAGCACTTGCGATTGGCCGATCAACCGCTCTAGTATTTCGATCTGCGCGTGCATGAGCTGCCGCTGCTGTGCGAATAGGCGATCAAGCTTCTCGTCGAGGTAGCGGACTTCCAGTTCCGCTTTGAGGTTCACCCGGTAGTCGCTGTCCACGCGCAATCGATCCTGTTTTATCTGGCGGCGCTGGCTCATCATGATGATCGGCCCTTCCAGCGCGGCCAGCGACGCCAGCGCGGCGCTGATCATGGCAAGGATGATGATCGGGTACGGCTCGAACGGCCGGAACAACACGTTCACGCCGACCCACGCGGCCAGGCCGGCGCTCGAAAAAGCCAGCTGCCGATAGCGCTCGCGACCCAATCGGCCAGCCGTTCGCCGCGGGTCCGTTCCCGGGCAGGCTCGTCGCCGACCCGGGTGGATACCAGTTGTCGCTCGCGGATGCTGTCGATCACCTGGAGCGCAAGCGGCGTAAGCGTATGCTCTTCGGCTTCGAGCATATCTTGCAGGTGGATCGCTTTGGCCTGGTACACACAAGTACGGCACACGACATCCTCGCGCGACCAAGCGGGATGCTGTCGCCGGATCACGTCGGCGAGGCTATTGGGAACCAGATCGCCGGCGGCCCTTGCCTCGCCGCAAGCCGGACACACTGGGGCATCGATCGTGTTTGCCATGGACGGGAGCGTGCCTATCCCAAAGCGTCCAACATGCTCAACAGGTCCCGAGCGGTATACTCGGCCCAGCCCGGCTCAGGATGCCTCATCTTGCGCTCTTCGTTGCTCCGGAGCAGGAATTGGCTGAGCCGCTCGGCCGTCACCGGCTTGTCAATCAGCTCGCTCAATCCGTGCTCGATCAGGTGGTCGGCGTACCAGGCCGGCCAGTCCTGATCGTACACGCCCATGTGCGCTGTCTGTTCAAACACATGGTGCGCGGATCCCGCTTGCGAAAGCAGGCTGCTGAGTCTGGCTGTGATGTCTGGTGTCATGGTGTGGGTCTCCGGTGATCAGCGCATGGCGTAACCGTTCGGCAGAAATGCCGCATCCCCGAATGCGGCGGCGATGTGCTCCGCCGTCATCCCTTCCAGGATCGGATAGTCGCTCTGCTCCAACAGGCGCTGCTCGCCATTCGGGCCGATCAGATGGCCCGACCTGGTCGCTTTCGTTTTCAGATAGAACTCGTTATACGGATTGGGTGGAATGACGAGCGGGGTGCGCTCCTTCACCACGACGCCGTGCTGGGTCAGGTCGGCGATCTTGCGCGGGTTGTTGGTCATCCGGCGGATCGATTTGACCTTCAGCGAGTCCAGCATGTGCGCGGCGATCGCGTAATCCCGTTCGTCAGTGTGACCCATTCTTTTACTCGGCGACTTCGACGAAGACCTTGATCGCGCCTTTCGCGGTGGTCAGCGTGTCGATCATCTGGCGATAGTTGTCCAGCCCTTTGATGGGATGAGTCAGCAAGCGCGCCGCCCAGCCAGGGAACTGCGCCTCGGCCCGGGCCAGGTCGTTCACGGCGGCTTCAAAGTATTCGCGATTGCCGTTCACCGTGCCGACCATCACCTTGTTGCCCAACACGAAGTCGAGGTTGATCTTGTCGGCCGGCACTTCGACCATACGGTTCCCGCCGGTCACGCTGGCCAGCACCAATACGCCGTTTTTGCCCAGCACCTCCATCGCCTCGAACACCAGCGGCGAGAAACCGGTCGCCTCGTAGATGACGTCGAACGGGCCATACTTCGGCGCGGCCTCGCGCAGTGACATCTCGGCCGTGCTCAGGTAGCGCGCGCCCAACGATTCGACCAGGTCTGAGTTCAGATACGGCTTGGGCGTTCTGCCGAATGTCGTGACATCCAGGCCGCGCAGGCGCAGGATGAGCGTCGCCAGCAGGCCGATCGTGCCGGCGCCGAGCACGGCGGCTTTGCGCGGCCGCCACACGCGCAGCCGGCGCTGAATCTCGTATGCCTGCACGATGCCCTTCTCCGACACGCTCAACGGCTCCACGATCACTGCTACGTCCTTCAGGCCGTCCGGCACCTTGATGATGTACTCCGGATCGTCGACGTAGTGCTCGGTCAGGTAGCCGTGGCGCAAATTGATTCCGCGCTCG
>JBOGUH010000057.1:0-6045 GCA_050695975.1 Anaerolineae bacterium | reverse complement strand
AAGGGGGAGTGGGGAGCGTAGTCGAAGGATAGCGGAGTGGATAGAGACCTGGCAGGTCTACATACCTACTCGAAATCGGTCTAAAGTCGCTTCCGCCAACCGGTTGACGTGCTACAATACGGGTCATCCAGTCTTTACACGGACGTCGTCCGCGAGGCTCGTCCTGAGCGAAGCCGAAGGGACGCGGACGGCGAGCAATGCAGATGAGGGAGGTCTCAACATGGACTCACGACGCAGTGGCGCGATCGTTCCGGCGGTCATCCTGATCGGCCTGGGCATTTTCTTCCTGCTCGTCAACACGAACGTGGTGCGCGTCAGCCTCGGCCAACTGTGGCCGGCGTTCCCGGTGTTGCTTGGCGTGGGCATGCTATTGCAGTTCTTCATCGGCCGTGGGCGCGATCCCGGACTCGTCACCGGCGGCACGATCTTTTTGCTCACCGGCGTGTTCTTCTTCCTGTTCACACTGCGAATCACCCTTCCGGCTTTAGGGCCGATTTCCTGGAGCCACATGGCGGTCTTGTGGCCGGCTTTTCCGACGATCGTCGGCATCGCCTTGCTGCTGCAGTGGCTGGCCGGCGGTCTGCGCGATCACGGCTTGCTCATTCCTGTCGCGATCCTGCTGATCGTCGGCCTGGGCGGATTCGCCTTCACGCTGGGGGGCTTCCCCACGTTCAGGATCCTGGCGAATTACTGGCCGGTACTGCTCATCGTGCTGGGTGTGATCATCCTGGCGCGATCGTTCATGCGGCCGAGGTCTTCGCAGTAATCCCAAGACGAACGACGAACCCCCTCCGCTGCGCTTCGAGGGCAGGTGGCGAAGTTAGTTCCGCCAGTTCCTTCAGTACCCTCGCAAGGAACTTAAGGAATTGGGGAACTCGTTATGCTGATCGGCATCGACGCCAGCCGCGCCGTCACCGCACAGGCGACCGGCACGGAAATCTACTCGCAGCGATTGATTCGGGCGCTCATCGACTTGGCGCCCGATCATCGTTTCCGCTTGTACTTCAACCACCCGCCTGCCGACAATCTGTTCCGATCGGGGAACGTCGAGAATAAAACGATCCCGTTTCGGCGGCTGTGGACGCATATCCGCCTCTCGTTAGAAGTCACCCGGCGCCCGCCCGATGTCTTGTTCGTCCCGTCCCACGTCCTGCCGGTGCTGCATCCGCGCCGCAGCGTCGTCACCGTGCACGACCTGGGCTACCTGCACTTCCCGGATGCATACCCGACCACCCAGCGTCTGTACCTCGACGCGTCCACACGCTGGAACGCGCGCGCGTCGGCCCGCGTCATCGCCGATTCGCAGGCGACGAAGGACGATCTGACCCGGCGCTATCACACGCCTGCCGACAAGATAGTCGTCGCCTATCCCGGCCTCGATCCGGCAATCCGGCGCGTGCAGGATCCGCAGCACATTCAAGCCGTCAAAGCCCGACATGGCATCAAGGGTGAATACCTGCTGTACCTCGGAACGCTCCAGCCGCGCAAGAATCTGTCGCGGCTGATCGAGGCGTTTGGGAAAAGTAGTGACGACTCACTTGCCCTCGTAGCGCAGCGGAGTGGGGTTAGTCGTCGGCAACAAGCAGCGACTGACTCCACAGGGGCGCTTCGCAGAGTCGCCACGACCCATCCTTTGAAATTGGTGATCGTCGGGAAGAAGGGCTGGTTGTATGCTGATCTATTCAGACAAGTGGCGCAGTTGGGTTTGGCCGATCGCGTGATGTTCCCCGGCTACCTATCCGACGCTGACAAAGCCGCGCTGATCAGCGGCGCGACCGCGCTGGTATTCCCCTCACTGTACGAGGGGTTTGGCTTCCCCGTGATCGAAGCGATGGCCTGCGGCACGCCGGTGATCTGCAGCAGTACCTCGTCGATGCCGGAAGCGGCCGGCGATGCGGCGCTGCTGGTCGATCCGCTCGACACGAATGCCATCGCCACGGCGATCGATCGCATCCTGTCCGATATAGACCTGCGCCGCGATCTCGCCGAACGCGGCGTGACCCAAGCGGCCAAGTTCACCTGGCAGGCTTGCGCGCGAACAGTGCTCAATGTGTTGGAAGATGTGACACGGCGATGAACTCGATCAACATCCTCGGCGTTCGCGTGGACAATGTAACCTATGGCGAGACGCTCGATCTCATTGCATCGACCATCGCCGCGCGCGCGCCACGGCAAATCGCCACCGTCAACCCGGAGTTCATTATGGCCGCGCAGGAAGATGCTGCCTTCCGTGACGTGCTCAAGCATACTGCGTTGAACCTGCCCGACGGCATTGGCGTGATATGGGCCGCGCGGCGACTCGGCCGTCCGCTGCGCGAACGCGTGGCCGGCTCAGATTCAGTGGACTTGATTGCACAACGAGCCAGCGAGCAAGGTTGGAAGGTGTATTTGCTGGGAGCCGCGGAGGGAGTCGCGCAAAAAGCCGCGGAGGTATGGCAGGCGCGCTATCCGGGTTTCAACTGCGTGGGAACCTTCGGCGGATCGCCGCGCGTTGAAGAGGAAGACTCGATCGTCGAGCGAATTCGCGCGGCAGCGCCGGACGTGCTGTTCGTCGCCTACGGCGCGCCGGCGCAGGACAAGTGGATCGCGCGCAATCTCTCGCGGCTGAACGTGCCGGCCTGCATGGGCGTGGGCGGCGCGCTCGATTTCATCGCCGGCGTCACACAGCGCGCGCCGCGCTGGATACAGCGCCTCGGCCTGGAGTGGCTGCATCGCTTGATCCACCAGCCGTGGCGCTGGCGGCGGATGCTGGCCTTGCCGAGATTCGTTTGGCGAGTGTGGCGGCAATGACCTCACCCCCTCTCCTGTCGAGCAGTTCCGACAGGAGAGGGGGAGGGGTGGCGAAGCCGGGGCGGGGGTGAGGTTACGGCTGTGTGTCGTCCTGTGTCGTCGGGACGAAGACCTTGAACGGGAACGGGCTGTAACGCTCTGCCACATCGAGATATTGACCGTTCCATCCGCCGACGGCAATGATGTCTGAATCGATTACCGCCGCGCCCAATCCGCGCCACTGCCCGATGAACGGCGTCGGGATGGTCCGCCACGAGTCTGACCCTGGCGTGAACGTTTCGTTGAAGGCCAGGTAGCCCGTCCACCCGCCGCCGATCGCATACAAGCCCGACCCGATCGTCACCAGCGCCAGGCCGCCCCGCCCTACCGACATCGACGGGCAGGTCTCCCATTGATCGGCGCGCGGCAGGTAGCGCTCGCATGCGCTCGACTCGATCTGCCCGTCGAATCCGCCGACGACGTAGATCGCATCGTTCAGCGCGGCAGCGGCTGCGAAACCACGTGGAGCGGGCATCGCTGCGCGGCTGCTCCACACATCCGACGCGGGATCGTAGGCGAACACGCTCGCCGAATACGCCGTCCCATCCGATCCGCCGAACACGTAAACCTTACCCTCAAATGCGGCAGCGGCGTACGCCATGCGCGGCGCGGGCAGCGGCGCAGCGCGCGACCAGGCATCGGCGCGTGTGTCGTATACCTCGACCGTGATCGTCGGCGCGCCGGATGCCGTCATTCCGCCCGGCACGACCAGCGCATCGCCGATCGCGACCGCCGATATGTTCGACACCGCGGTCGGTTTCGAGGCGCCGCTCGTCCAGGCGTTCTCTACCGGATCGAACCATTCCACCGCAGCCGTCGCCCCGTCCTGAGCATAACCGGCGATGGCCACCAATCGACCGCCGTGGGCGGCGACGGCCAGCCGAGTGCGCGCCGTCGGCATTTGGGCTGCTGCTTTCCAAAGGGTATCCCCGGCCGACGCTTGTGCCGGGTTTGTGTCGATCGGCCGGTCGCTGAACACATCGGCGCCGACGGCCGATCCGTTGCCGGCTCTCGCGCCGCTGACGATGACGCCGGCCGCGCTCACGATCACCGCCGCGACCAGCACGACACGACGCCAGGCAGGCAGCGGCGGCTCGACGACGATCTTTGGCAGATCGGCCGGCGTATAGATCATCGCGCCGGCCGGCTGCGCGTCGGACTGGGGCACTGTCACCCAGCCGCGCCGAATGGCGACCAGCGTCGCTTCAGTGCGACTCTGCACATCCATCTTGGCAAAGATGTTGCGCAGATGAACTTTGACCGTGTTCACGCTCAGGAACAACTGGCCGGCGATCTCTTTGTTGCTCAAGCCGGCGGCCAGCAGCCTGACGACTTCGATCTCGCGTTCGCTGAGTTCTTTGTTCTCGACGAATTCGTTCATCGGGCAGGATTCTAACATGCTTGCGCGGATCGCTCAATCAGCTAATGGTGTGGCCCACCTCACCTCTACCCCCTCTCCTGTCCGCTCCGCGACTGCTCGACAGGAGAGGGGGCGGGGTGGGGTGGGGGGATTACAAAATCCTACATTTTGACTACAATAGGCGCACCACACACAGGCACACGGAGGGACACGATGACTAAGAAAAAGCCATCCGCACGCACAGACAAGACCCGGGTGCTGGTGCTCGTCGGCACGCGTAAAGGCGGATTCATCTTCACCAGCGATCGCAAGCGCAAAGAGTGGAAGGTCAGCGGCCCGCACTTCAAAGGCTGGGGCGTGATGCACATGACGCGCGATCCGCGCGACGGGCGGATTCACACCGCTGCTGCACACGAAGTGTATGGCCCCAGCACGCACTTCTCAGACGACCTGGGCAAGCATTGGACACAGGCGAAGGAAGCGCCGGCGTTCTCGAAGCCCTCGGCGTCAGGCCGCCCACCGGGCACAGTAGCCGAAGCGCGCGATCCGGAGGCGGCGCAAGCTAAACCGGAGAAGATCGTCAACGTGTGGAACATCGAACCTGGCCGCGCCGACGAGCCGGGCGTGCTGTACGCCGGCGCCCAGCCCGCCGCGCTGTTCAAATCGACCGATCGCGGCGAGACATGGACGATCAACGAGGGCCTGTACAATCATCCTACTCGCGGCCAATGGAGCCCCGGCGCCGGCGGGCTATGCCTGCACACGATTGTCCTCGACCCGATCGACCCGAATCGCATGTACGTCGCCATCTCGGCGGTCGGCTGCTTTCGCACCGACGACGGCGGCGCAACGTGGCAGCCGCGCAACAAAAACGTCCGCGCCGATTTCCTCCCCGACAAGTTTCCGGAGTTTGGGCAGTGCGTCCACAAGATGGCGATGCATCCCGGTCGACCCGGCGTGCTGTATCAGCAGAATCACTGCGGCGTGTATCGCAGCGACAACGCCGCGGACGACTGGATCGACATTGGCGACGGCAAGCTGCCCAGCCGGTTCGGGTTCCCTATCGCCGTCCACCCGCACGATCCCAAAACGATCTACGTCGTGCTTGAAGAAAGCGACGATTACCGCTTGAGCGTCGATGGCAAGTTCGCCGTGTGGCGCAGCAGGCACGGGGGCGAATCGTGGAAGCGACTGACCACCGGCCTGCCCGACCGCGCCCACTTGCTTGCGCTGCGCGAGGCGATGGCGATGGACACACTGGACGATGCGGGCGTCTACGTTGGCACCAGCACCGGCCAGGTCTTCTACAGCCGCGACGCAGGCGACTCGTGGGGCGTGCTGGCCGATTTCCTGCCGCCGGTGTTGTCGGTCGAGACGGCGGTCGTGGGGTGAGTTCCTTGGGTTCCCTCAATCTCTTCGCAAAGTAAGGAATTGAAGGAACTGAGGGAACTCAAACTCACTCGATCTTCTCCATCCGATCCAGGTTGAGGACAAACACGGTCGCGCCGCCCACCTGGACGGGCACCGATCCCAGGAACCGCTCGCGCGCTTCCAGGCTGGGCAGCACCGGGTTGAGGTGTTTGGTGCGGCGCTGGCAGTGTTCCCGCATCAAGCTGAGCACCTGCTCGACGCGCGCGTCGTCTACGGCGACCATGAGCGTAACGTTGTGAGCGCGCAGAAACCCACCGCTCGACCCGATGCGCGTCGCGCCGATGTTCTCCTGCTCCAGCGCATCGAATAGCGCATCTTCATCTTCTTTTTGGATCACGGCCAGAATCAGTTTCATGGTCGTCCTCCTTGCCTCACCCCCCACCCCCTTCCCCTCCCCCACTCCTGTCGAGCGCCCTGAGCGGAAC
>JBOGUH010000056.1:0-3165 GCA_050695975.1 Anaerolineae bacterium | reverse complement strand
GTTGGCACGTTCACACAGCCATGGCTGCGTGGGTGACCGAAATCGTTGTGCCAGTAGGCGCCGTGCACGGCCGCGCCGGCGGTAGTGAAGTAGGTGACGAACGGCACGCCGGGCAGATCGTAGGCATCGGATCGACCCCTGAAGCCAATCATGTGACGCGACGGGCGCTTGCGCACGACGGTGTGCTCGCCGTAGGGCGTGCTGAAGTCCTGGACGCCCAGACCTTCGACGGTGAACGCAGCGCCAGTCGCGCATTGTGTTGAAAATACCAACGACCCGTTTTCGTACGCATACAGCATTTGCTCCTTGATGCTCACTTCGATCCGCTTATCTTCCACATCGGGCGAGATCGGCGTCATGTCCTGCGGTGCAATCGGACGCAGGCCCTCGGCCCGCACGTACTCCGGCAAGCCCGGCTGCTGATCGTCGCGCAGCCGGTACCACGACCGACCTAGCGCGTCTTCGACGTGAGCGATGATCAAATGCGCGCTGCCGTAATATAACCGGTAGAGTCGTACGGCCTTGTCATCTGGTTTCGAGCGCATCTCCACGTACGGCACGCTAACCTGCGCCCAAAACCCACTCTCCGGCACGTCGCGCACCGGCCGATTGGGTTGATAAGCGACCGGCTGAACCGACCAGGCGTTTACCCAACCAAAGGGAGTCAGGTTCCAGTTCGGGTTGTGCGGCAGCAGGCTTTCGTCTCTAATCGACTCGTAGATCTTCAGAACGGTGTCGCGCCGGAAGGACTTGACTTTGGCCGCGCCCTGCTTGGGATCAGCGTAAGCCCAGATCAGTGCATCGGTCACTCGGCCGAGGCTGACCGGGCGGCGCAGTTCAACCTCATCGGGCGGACCCGGATCAAAGAACGGCGTCGCCAATGTTGCGCCAGTCAACTTGAGAAAGTCGCGCCGATTCAAGTTCGCCATAACCGATTCTCCTATGGAACAACCCGCACCAAGGTGCCCGTCGAAGCCCACCCGTACAGCCACTCGGCGTCGGCAATGGTCAGGTTGACGCAGCCACGGCTCATCGGCGTGCCGAAGCTGTTGTGCCAGTACGTGCCGTGGAAGCCATAACCCTGGTAGAAGTATTGGACGTAGGGCACATCCGGCAAATAGTAGCCGGGTCCGGACATGGTCTGGCTCGGATGGCGCAGGTAGATGCGGTATGAGCCGAGGACGGTCGGTGTGGCGGCCACGCCGGTGGAGGCGATCATCGTCCGCACCGGCGATCCATTTTCGTGCAGGTAAACTCTCTGCTCGGACAGATCGACGACGATCTCCCTGGCTTCGCCGGACGCGGCCGGAGCGACGGAAGTCGAAGTCGTCGCGACCGCGCGGGACGGAATACGCAGTTGCTGGCCGACGAAGATGTTGATGCTCGACAGTTGATTGGCCGCTTGCAATTGGGCGGCGCTGACCCCGTAGCGAAGCCCGATGCGGAACAGGTTCTCGCCCGGCTGCACGATGTGGGTCGATCCCTCTGCGGATTGCGCAACCGGAGCGATAGTCGCGCCGCCGGCCGGACTTGCCGCCGAGGGGCCTGCCCTGAGCGTAGTCGAAGGGATGATCAAGCGTTGGCCGACGTACACGCTATTCGCGTCGGCCAGGCCATTTGCCTGAACGATGGCGTCCACACTCACCCTATAGCGCAGACCGATGCGAAACAGGTTTTCGCCCGGCTGCACGACGTGAATCACGGCATTGTCCTGTGACAGCGTGGCCGCAGCGGCAGGTTGCGGGGCAGCGATCAACAACGCAGCGGCAAGAACGAGAATCAGCGCTCCACGAAAAGCGTCCTGAGCGGAGCGGCGTGCTGTTCCGCCGCGCAGTCGAAGGACGCGGTTCGGCGCTGGATTTCTGGCTAAATCACATCCTTCGACTGCGGCCCGCGAAACAGAACGCGGGCCTCCGCTCAGGATGCTTATTCTGGTTCGCTTGATCATGTGCTCATCTCCTCAGCAGATGATCTGCGTTCTCACGCCGATTCGTGAACCGGCGTGGTCTCTCGCACCCACTCCCTGGCCCAGCGACGAAGCAGGACGAGAGCGGTGACGAGGGCTGCCAGGCTCCACACCTGAAGCACACGCACGCCGGCAACTGCCGCGCTGTCGCCGTGGAACGTTTCCAGGAACAGGCGGGACGCGGCGTACAGCGCGACGAACAATCCAAAACGCGCTCCCTCGAAGATGCCGCATGTTTCTGGTGGCGCAAACGGGCGGGACGATCGCCACACCACGACGCCGATGACGATCGCAGCCAACAGGTGATAGACCTGCGTGGGATGGCGCAGCTCGCCCCACAGATTGATCGACCACGGCAACTGCGCGGGCGCGCCGTAGCCGTCGCCGCTAGCCAGATCGGCCAGCGCCAGCCCTGCGGCGAACACAACCAAGCCGGACGTGAGCGTGTCGAGCAGTCGGCGGATGGCGATTCGTTTTCGGCGCGCATACCAATAGGCTGCGCCGAAGCCGGCCAGCATACCGGCGATCGGCGACAGGGTGTTGACGTTGAGCGCAAAGATCGCGCCCAGGTCGTCGCGATAGACCGACCAGTACTGGATCACGTAACCCAAGCGGGCGCCGACCAGCCCAGCTATCACGCCGTAGAGACCCAGATTGTATACGTCGTCGCCGCGCAGTCCCAAGCGCCTGGCGGCGCGCTCCGCAACTTCCAACGCGATCCAGAACGCGGCCAGCAGGATAAGCCCGCGCGTTTGAAGCGTCAACGAAGCGATCCGGATAATGGGCAACATGGCTATTGACTCTCCTCGGCCAGCAGCCCCTCGACCTTGCTGGCGATCAGCGCTTCGCTCATCGGCCCGCCGATCACAATGTCGCGGATCGAGCCGTCGCGTCCCACGAAGTACGTCGTCGGCAGCGCCTGCAGCAGATAGCGACGGCTCGTCGCGCCGTCGCGGTCGAGCAGGATAGGAAACGTCAGTCCCAGGTTCTGGGCGAAGGTGCGTGCGTCGGCTTCACTGTCTTGATACGTCGTGTTGACGGCCAGCACGACGAATCCGTCATTACGATATTGGCGATACACCGCGTCGAGCGCCGGCATCTCGGCGCGGCACGGCGGGCACCACGAAGCCCATAAATTGATCAGCACCGCCTGGCCGCGCAGTTCGGACAGCGTGACCATCTTGCCGTCGAGCGTGTCA
>JBOGUH010000055.1:0-1819 GCA_050695975.1 Anaerolineae bacterium | reverse complement strand
GGCGCCGGAATGGGAACGGGTGAAGTAGGCATGCAATTCTTCTTCATAACGGTGCAACGGAGACAACAACCATGAGACTACGTCGTGGATGGATATGGTACCTGGCCGGATTACTGCTGGCAGTCGTAGCCGGCCTGATCGCCGTGCTGGCGCTGCGCCAGGCAGTTCCGGCGGCCGAACCGGCGCGCCCGACCACCCGGCCGGTGATCGTCGCGGCCAGGGACGTCGGCGCACGGCAAATCGTGCCGCTGGATGCGGTCGAGGCGCGCGACTATCCGCTGGAAGACATCCCCAGCGGAGCCATCTTCCGCGTGGAGGACGCCGCCGGCAAGTTTTCACTCCAGAATACAACGGCCGGCCAGCCACTCCTGGCGCAGAACCTCGTCGCGCCGCCGTCCGGGCCGGGCAGCACGCTCACCTCGACCGTCCAGTTGTCGGCGCACCTGCCCGACGACAAAGTCGGCGTGGCGCTGCCCACCGAAGATCTCTTGAGCAAGTTGGGCGACGTGAGCATCGGCGATCGCGTGGACATCATCGGCACCCTGGTCGTGGTCGGCGCTGCAGAGGGTGAAGCCGGTCAGGTCACGCTGATGAACCTGCAGAATGTGCCGGTGGTCAAGGTGCTCGAAGAGCTTGAGCCGTCTGCCAACGCCGATCAAGCGCAGCAGCGCGGGAAGATCGTCGGCCTGGTCCTGGCCGTCGATCCACAGGATGCCGTGATCTTGAGATACTTCGTCGACGCCAACGCCCGGATCAGCATCGACGTGCGCTCGACGAAGCTGACGTCGATCTTCGACGTGGTGCCGGTGACGATCAACTATATCGCAGACAAGTACGGGATTCAGGTTCCACAGCCGATAGAGTAGCCCAGGCCTAAAAGGGGAAGGCGGATGACTGAGAGTCAATTGATCCATGTGTTACTGGTTTCGGGCCGTGATCAGGTGTCGGACGGGTTGATGTCTACCCTGCGATCCGAGGCGGGTGTGGTGCTGGCCGGCACGCTGCCCTCGCTGGAGCGCGCCTCCGGTCTGATCGGCCAGCGCAAGATCGATGTGATCCTGCTGGATACCTCGGTTCCGGATGCCAAGCAGCTGGACCGCCTGCAGGCAATCGCCGCCACGCCGATGAGCCCTGCGCTGATCTTGATGATCGATCCCAATGAAATGGCGTTTCTGCAGCAAGCCCTGTTCGCCGGCGCGCGCGGCTTCCTGCTCAAGCCGTTTACAACAGCCCAGCTGCTCGAAAGCCTGCGCCAGACGTTTGACATCGTCGCCCAGCAGCGCCAGGCGTTGAGCGCGGTGGCTACCGCAAAGCGCGACGAGTCCGCCGACATCTTCGCGGTGTACAGCCCGAAGGGCGGCGTGGGGCGCACCTCGTTGGCGACCAACCTGGCCGTCGCGCTGCATCAGGAGCGACACAAGCGTGTGACCCTGGTGGATGGCGACCTGCAGTTCGGCGACGTCGACATCGCCGTCAACGTCATGGCGCGCAAATCGATCGCCGATTTGTTGGGCTACGTCAACGATCTGGAGCCGTCGCTCGTCGAAAGCGCGTTGATCGATCACTCGAGCGGCATCCGGCTGCTGCTGGCGCCGCCGTATTTCGATCCGGCGCTCGAAATGGAGGAAGGCCAGCTGGCGCACGTGGTCAAGACGTTGGCGGCGGCGCAGGATGGCTATGTCGTCGTCGATGCGCCGGCGGGCCTGGGCGAATCGACCTTGAACTTGCTGGACATAGCGCGACGGGTGCTGCTGGTGACGGCGGCTTCAGTCGCCTCGCTGCGCTCAACCAAACACTTCCTGGAACTGGCGGCCAAGAT
>JBOGUH010000054.1:0-1711 GCA_050695975.1 Anaerolineae bacterium | reverse complement strand
CCGCGCGCGCCGACGCGATCCGCACGGACTTAACCGCCGCGATCGACGCCGACTCGGCCGCTTTCGAAGGCGTAATGGCCGCGATGAAACTGCCCAAGGATACGCCGGAGCAACAAGAGACCCGCCGGCGCGAAATTCAAGTCGCCACGCAGCGCGCGATCGACGTTCCGTTAAGTGTGGCGCGCGCTTGCGTCGAAGTGCTTGAGCTGGCGCAAGGCGTGGCCGAGCGCGGCAACGTCAACGCGCTGAGCGACGCCGCCGCTGCCGCGCACATGGCCCGCACGGCGATCGAGGCCGCCGGGATGAATGTGCGGGTCAACGCCGTGGGACTGGACGACAGAAAGCAGGCCGGTCGACAGATTGAGGAACTGAAGGAACTGCGCGAACGCGCGGCGACGCTAGCCGATCAGATTCTGGGCGAAGTCGAAAGGCGCGCGACGCTGGCGTGATAAACGGGTAATCACCAAGCGCCGGTACATTGACGAGCGCAGTCGGGTGTGGCACAATAGGTGCGAGAGAGGCAGGGAAGGGAGAAATCCAATGCAGATCGTTAAGGTGAATGGAGCGACACTCACTCTTCCACCAGAGGCCGCCCAGCAAATCGGGCCTGATGACGAATTCACGGTCATTACGGCGGGCGATACGATCATTCTGAAAAAGGTCACGCCACCCAGGCTCACAGACATCGCGGTGCGTGCGCCGAAGGACAAAGCCATGCCCCTGAGCGAAATCTCCAAAGAAGTGCATCGCTATCGCCGGAGCTGCCGTGCGCGTCGTCGCTGATACGTCGTGAGCCACCGCAACCTCGACAACCTCGAACCCTACCGCCACCTTCTAAGTCTCACCGATCTGGCGCAAATCGAAGCCTCTATTCAGCGCCCCCTGCTGCCTGACCTCCGCATCAATACGCTCAAGATCGGCGTCGACGAAGCGCGGCAGGCGTGGCCGGCGTGGTACGGCTGGGATGTCCAGCCCCTGCCGTTCTGCTCGACTGGCTGGCGGATCGCCGATGGCGGCGCGGAGCTCAGCCGAACGATCGAGCATCGCATGGGCTTCTACTACATCCAGGACGCCGCCTCGATGCTGCCGGCCGAGATGTTTCGTTTCGAGGAAGAGAGCCGGCCGCTCGTGCTCGACATGGCCGCATCGCCGGGCGGCAAGACGACACACCTCGCCTGCAAGATAAACGACACAGGGTTGATCATCGCCAACGATACGAGCGGCGGGCGCATCGGCGCGCTCCGTTCGAATCTCCAGGATTGGGGCGCGATCAGTACGGCCATCACCAACTATCCCGGCGAGCGGTTCGGCAACTGGTTCCCCGAAGTCTTCGACAAAGTCCTGCTCGATGCGCCGTGCAGCGGCGAGAGCCTGCGCACGGCAGAGCGTCGCAAGAGCCGGCCCGTGTCGACCAAAGAACGAGAGCAGCTGCACCAGCGGCAGGCGCGGCTGCTGACCAGCGCGTTCCAGGCGCTCAAGCCCGGCGGGCAGGTCGCGTACGCAACTTGCACGCTGGCCCCCGAAGAAGACGAGGCCGTCGTCGAGGCCCTACTGAACTTATACCCACAGCAGGCAACCGTCGAGGCCGTCGATCGCATCTTGCCAATTCCCGCGCCAGGTCTGGCTTCAGATGGAGAGCGTGCGTTTCATCCACAGGTTCCACGGGCCGTGCGTTTGTGGCCGCATCTGTACGACACGTCCGGCTTTTTTG
>JBOGUH010000053.1:0-3238 GCA_050695975.1 Anaerolineae bacterium | reverse complement strand
GATCAATCCTGCACCAGCAGTTCCACATCGGTGACTGCCGACCGGTAGGAGTGGCCCGAGGCGTAGAAGGTGACGCGCATAATTCGGGACGGCTTGAAATCGTCCACCGTCAATACGTCCATCAAGTTGCCGGAATCGTAGGTGAACCAGGTGTTCAGCAAAGAGGCACGTCGATGCGCGTAGGGTATGCCGCACGTCCCGCAGTACGGTTTGTTGATGCCGCCCTGGTCGGTCAAATGGTAGAAGCCCTGTAGCCATTCGCGTTCTTTGCCATCTGTGTCGCGATACGTGATTCGCACCGTTAACGGGCATTCGGTGCCGAGCGAGCCGCACACCGGTACATCCTGACCGCCGATCAGATATGAGAAGTGCAACTGTAGCGAAACCGCTTCAGTCACGTCGCGATTGATCTCCTGCACCAATTGCGTTTCGGCGTGGCTTTGGCCCACGCGTTGAAATTGGGCGGAGCGCCGGCCGGCAACCGCAATAGAGTTAACTGCGCCTGCCACCTCAGTGACGACCTGCAGAGTGTTTTCAACGGTCCACGCAGGTTCGAGAGGCTCGTCAAAGCTGCCGTTGGCAATCAGGTTGCGCTCGTCCGAAAGGCCGCCCTGCGGCGGCTGACCCAGTTCCACCAAGGCACCCTGCGCAGGTTCGATGATCACCGATTTCCCCTGCGCGGTGACGGTGGCCCGGCCTTCGCGCACCGTGACCTGGAGTTCCTCGTTCGTGACTTCGACGATATACGTGCCTGCGCCAAAGACCACCTCGCCTTGCGGCGATCGTATGCTGACGGCTATCGGTCGGGTTGTGTCGTTCAATACGTTGACACGGACTCGCCCTCTCTTCACAAACAGATTGAGCCAATGCGGGTTCGGGCTCACCTCAAAGCGCGGCGAGTTGGCAGCGATCAATGTCATATCGGTGACATCGGAGAGCTGGACGACGACCAGGTTGGTCGTCGCAGTGGGGCCGCGCATAGTGAGGACAGCCTGCGTCGCTTGACCGGCGCTGATCTCGGATCCCTCGGGCAAGTCGGTGACCCGCTCGGTGATGGCGAAGGTGTCGAGTGAGTTTGGGCGTTGGAGCAGCACGCTCCCCTGCTGCACGCCGAGGATCAGACTGGCCAGGTCGGTTGAGTCGATCAGGAACGATCGGGCCGCCAGCGGCACGCTGATGGCCAGGGCTGCGCAGGCGCAGAAGGAAAGGATCAGCACCGTCCAGGCCAGCCGTTGGGGGTTGCGCCGTATCACGTGATGACCTGAAAGCGAGTGAATTGACCGGTTGGTTTCGGCCAGTCTACATCGACCCGATCGACGCGGGCGTGGCTGGGGCCGCGCTGCAGGAAGGCTAATAACTCGTCGAGCGCAGAGCGCGGGCCTTCGGCCATCACTTCGACCGTCCCGTCCGGCCGATTGGCGACCCAGCCGGTCAGGTCGAGCGCCTGCGCCTGGATCAGCGTGTAGTAGCGAAAGTTCACGCCCTGCACCCGGCCGTGAATGACCGCGTGAAGACGCTCAGCGGATTTGCTCATGGCGACTGTGGAGATGCGCGCGATGATACCATCGAGGGTAGGGCGAGTCAAGGAAGTATGGAGGTATGGGGATGAGCGTGTGGCTTGGGCCTGTTGGCGTCGTCGGGGCCGAATGAGTATAATCACGGATGAGTCGTGATGACTTCAGTCGTCGGCGCCAGGCAGCGACTCGAGTCGCTCCTACCGACTGATCATCCTCGCCATCGACTATGCTCGATCTCAAGGATTTCTTTCACCTTCCCGAAGTGGACGTGCTGCTGGCGCAGATCGTCAACGATCCGCGCGGCATCACCGTCGTCGCCGGGCTGGGCCCGCGCTCGGCGCAATCCACGCCGGTTGGGGCCGACGCGCCGACCATGCAGTCCGGGCGCTCAACGCTCGCCGCGATCCTCATGCGGCACATTCTCGATCGCCCGTTCAACGGCAAGAAGACGCAAGCTGTCGTCGTGGGGCCTGATCGCAGCGCCATGCGTGTGGCCAATCACCAGCGCAAACAGGTCGAATTTGTTCCAGCGCCAATCGATCACGTGGATGGGTTCAGCACCGGTCTGCAGCAGGCGATGATGCGTGCTCCCGACTTGCTGGTCATCGATCGACTCAACACGGTCACGGCGCAGACGACCTTCCATGCCGCCGCGACCGGCCGGCGCATCCTGACGCAGATCGATACAGCCGTCGTCGGCGGCGAAGTGCTGCAGGAGATCGTCGGCCTGGGCTGCAGCCCCAGCCAGATGTCACTGGTGTCGTGGGTGGTCGCCGTGCAGCGCGTGCCGGCCCTGTGCACGACCTGCAAACAGCCGCACCAGCCAGGCCCGACGTTGGCTGAGATGATGATCGAGCGGCACGCTCTGGATCGCGCCGCGACGTTTTACGGGGCGTCGGGCTGCCAGCACTGTCAGGGTACCGGTTACCTGGGCGAGCTCACCGCGTTCGACATTTACCGCGTCCACGGCGGCGTGGCCAGTTTCTCGGAGCTGGTGTCGACGCCCAGTTTGCTGCCGCTGGAGGGTTACATGGCGCGCCTGGCCGAGCGGGGTTACGTGCCGCTCGAAGATGCGGCCCGCATCGGCGCGTCGGCGCTGCACAAGATGCAGCAGCTCCTCATCTCGCGCGAAGGAACGCTCGACGAGACGACGCGGGCGCTCCAGCGCAAACTGGCCGAGATGGAAGCGGCGAACAAAGTGCTGGCTCAACGCACCGAGGCGCTGATCGCGCTGCAGGACGTGAGCCAGGCGCTCAGTGCGTCGACACGGCTCGACGACATTGCCCGGCGCGTCGTTCACTACGCGCGCGAGCTGTGCGGCGCGGATCGCGTGATCTTGTATTTGATCGAGCCGCCTGACGAGGGCCTGGCGCTGGCGGTGTCGGGTTGGGATGGGTCGGTCGTCGGACAGCGGGCGCGGCTGCCGGTGTCCATGCTGGATCGCGGTGAGCCGGGCCCGGTCGTCGGCGCGCCGCCGGCGATCGACCTGCCGCTCGATCAGCTGCGTGCGCTTCAGGCGAGTCTGCGCGTGCCGCTGGTCGTCGAGGATGCGCTCGTCGGCCTGTTGATCGTCAGCAGCCTGCGCAAGAAGCGCTTCGAGCCGGGCCACGTGGCGCTGTTGAAGATGTTCGGCAATCAGGTCGCCGTGTCGATTCAGCGCACACAGCTGATCGAGACCCTGCACGACAAGATCGACCAGCTCGAAGCGACGCAGATCGAGT
>JBOGUH010000052.1:0-6148 GCA_050695975.1 Anaerolineae bacterium | reverse complement strand
AATAAGCGATGTTTCACCGCAGAGGCGCAAAGAGCGCTGAGAAAATCGAAATATCTCTGCGTCCTCAGCGTCTCGGCGGTGCGCTGTGTGCTTTTATTTGAACGGTATTGGAACTAGAGGAACTCAGGGAACACATCGAGTTCCTTCAGTTCCCTGAGTTCCTTCAGTTGAAAATGCCAATGGCAACGTACTTACTCGGCCTCGACACCGGCACCACCGGCAGCAAAGCCCTGATCATTGACACCGACGGGAAAGTCGTTGCGTCCACCACCACCGAATATCCCATGTTCACGCCGCGCCCGCTGTGGGCCGAGCAGAACCCGGCCGATTGGTGGTCGGCTACTGTGACAAGCATCGGGCGCATACTTCAAACTGAAGGAGTGACTCCTTCCTCGATCGCCGGTGTGGGACTGACCGGTCAGATGCACGGCCTGGTGCTGCTCGACAAGCGCGGTGAGGTCTTGCGCCCGTGCATCATGTGGAACGATCAACGCACGGCTGCCGAGTGCGCAGCGATCACCGAACGCGTCGGCTCTAAACGCCTGCTCGAATTGACCGGCAACCCGGTGCTGCCCGGCTTCACCGCGCCCAAGATCGCCTGGGTTAAAAACAACGAGCCTGCGGCGTACGCTGAGATTGCGCATGTCCTGCTGCCCAAAGATTACATCCGCTACCGCCTCACGGGCGCGTTTGTGTCCGAAGTCTCCGACGCCTCCGGCACCTCGCTGTTCGACGTAGGCAAGCGGCGCTGGTCGGACGAGATGCGGGCCGCGCTCGACATTCCGGCGGCGTGGCTGCCTGAGGTCAGCGAATCGCCCGAAGTGAGCGCGAAGATTTCCGAAACGGCGGCAAGTGAGACCGGCTTGCTCGCGGGCACGCCGGTCGTCGGGGGTGGGGGCGATCAAGCAGCGCAGGCTGTCGGCAGCGGCATCATCGCCGAGGGTGTGATCTCGGTCACGCTCGGCACGTCAGGAGTCGTCTTCGCCGCCAGCGACGCATATCGCATCGAGCCTGAGGGCCGGCTGCACGCCTTCTGTCACGCCGTTCCCGGCAAGTGGCATCTCATGGGCGTGATGCTCTCGGCGGCGGGCGCGTTCCGCTGGTATCGCGACGCGGTTGGACATCCTGAGAAAGCGGTGGCTGGACTGACTGCCCGCGATGCGTATGACGTTTTGACCGAGTCCGCCGCGACTGCGCCGCCCGGCTGCGAAGGATTGATTTTCCTGCCCTATCTCTCCGGCGAGCGGACACCATATCCCGACCCAGACGCGCGTGGCGCGTTCATCGGCCTGACGCTGCGACACACCAAAGCGCATCTCACACGTGCTGTCTTGGAAGGTGTGGCCTTCGGATTGCGTGACTCGCTCGAACTGATGCGCGCGCTCGGTTTGCGGATCGAGCAGGTGCGCGCTTCGGGGGGCGGCGCGCGCAGCGCGCTGTGGCGGCAGATCGTCTCCGACATATTCGGGGTGGATATCGTGATGGTCAACGTGACCGAAGGCGCGGCCTACGGCGCGGCTTTGCTGGCGGGTGTGGGAGCCGGGGTCTTCGCCGATGTGGCCGAGGCCTGCGCGCGCGCGATCCGCGTGACCGATTCGCTCGCCCCCAGCGCCGACGCCGCCGTTTACGCCGGCATGTACCCCCTGTATCGTGCGCTGTACCCGGCGCTTGCCGCCCATTTCAGGCAGACTTCCCAAGTTGTGGCGCGGCACCCTGTAACATGAAACGTGACGGTCGTTCACGTTTTACGGCTCCCCTGATGTAACGCTCCCAGCGCCGTCCTGTGCGAAGCCCACTCTGCGAAGCGCCCTTTAGGGTTAGTGCGGCGCGAGATTTTCAAGCGTCGCCGCCGGGATAGCGGCTTGAGCACCTTTTGAAGACATGAGCAACTCGACACTCCTGCTCGCACTGGATTTCGGTGGGACGAAGTATGCCGCGGCGCTCGTCCGAGCCGGCGAGCAAGAGTGGATTGCCCGCCGGCAGCAATCTGCTCCACGGGGCGCAGATGCCCACACCGATCTCGCGATCGTCCTCGGCCTGGCGCACGATTTTCTTGCCGCGCATCCCGGTCGGTTGGCTGCTGTCGGCGTGAGTTTCGGCGGGCCGGTGGATTTCTCGCGCGGCCTCGTCCGCCTTTCACATCACGTCCCCGGCTGGGGGAATTTGCCGTTACGCGATCATCTGCAAGCCGAATTCGGCGCGCCGGTGAACGTGGACAACGACGCGAACGCCGGCGCGCTGGGTGAGTGGCGCTTCGGCGCGGGACAAGGCTGTTCGAGTTTGTTGTATCTTACGGTGAGCACCGGTATCGGCGGCGGGTGGGTGATCGATGGCCAACCGTACCGCGGCGTGGACGGGATGGCCGGCGAGATCGGACACACGCGGGTCGATCCGAATGGGCCGTTGTGCGTATGCGGGCGGCGTGGCTGTCTGGAGGTTCTGGCCTGCGGCCCGGCGATTGCCCGAAGCGCGCGCGAACGTCTGCAAGCCGAGCCCCAGTTAGGCGCGGGCTTGCGCCGGCTGATCGAAAACGATCTCGCTGCGCTGACTGCCGAGCGAGTGAGCCGCGCTGCAGCAGAGGGTGATGAGTTAGCTGCAGAAGTCTTGCTCGCCGCCGCGCGCGATCTGGGAACCGGAATCGGCAACGCCCTCTCGCTGATGAATCCGCAGCGGGTCGTGTTGGGCGGCGGCGTCACCAAGTCCGGCGAGAAATACTGGGCCGAGGTGCGCCGCGCCGCGCGTGCGAACAGGCTGCCGGAAATTTCGGTGGACATCGTGCCTGCCGCGCTGGGCGATGACGCGCCGCTGTGGGGCGCGATCGCGCTGGCAGAACAATCGTTATGACCGAACCGATCCGCGATCCGCTTTTCACGGTCTATTGAGATTGCTTCGCCCGTCCGGGGCTCGCAATTGCGCCTCACTCCCGACCCCTCTCCTGACGACGAAACGGCTGTCGTCAGGAGAGGGGAGCGTGCCGCTCCCCCTCTCCCGAAGTGTGCGGTTCCACTTCGGGAGAGGGGGCAGGGGGTGAGGCAAAATCTGCCCCCATCCTGAAATACATCCTGCACCCGACGCGGAGTTGCGTTTGGCAGACAGTTGTGATATGACGTATACTATTGGATGATGACCACCGATTCCCTCATCAACGAATTGTCCCGTCTCTACCCGGCTGACCGGCTGCTGCTGCAGCCCGGCGAGCTGGCGCCGTATGAGTCGGATGCCCTGACGGCGTTCCGCAGTCGACCCGTTGGCGTGGTGATCCCGGAGTCGCACGACGAAGTGATCGAGACGGTGAAGCTGTGCCACCGCTACGCCGTTCCGTTCGTCGCGCGCGGCAGCGGCACGAGCCTGTCGGGCGGGTCGCTGCCCGTGAAAGATGGGATCGTGATCGCGCTCAACCGGTTCAATCGGATTCTGAGGCTCGACCCGAAAGAGCGTATCGCCATCGTCGAGCCGGGCGTGATCAACCTGAACGTCTCGCAAGCCGCTGCGCCAGACGGGCTGTACTATTCACCCGATCCGTCGAGCCAGCAGATTTGCACCATCGGCGGCAACGTCGCCTTCAACTCGGGCGGCGCGCACTGCCTGAAGTACGGCATGACCAGCAACCACGTCTTGGCCATCAAGGCCGTGCTGCCCGATGGCGAAGTGGTGCAGTTGGGCAGCCAGAGCACTGAAGGCGTCGGGCCGGATCTGATCGGGCTGTTTGTCGGATCGGAAGGGTTGTTCGGCATTGCGCTGGAGATCACACTGCGCTTGCTGCCGAGGCCGGAAAAGTATCAAACGCTGCTCGCAGCTTATCACACGCTCGAAGCGGCCGGCGAGGCGGTCGCTCGCGTGGTGGCATCCCGGCTGTTGCCGGGCGCGATGGAGATCATGGATCGACTTGCGATTCAGGCCGCCGAAGCGGCGGTGCATCCGAATTATCCCCAAGGCGCAGAGGGTGTGCTGATCGTCGAGCTGGAAGGCGAAGCTGAGCAGGTCGCCGAGGAATACAAGCGTCTTGAGAAGGTGATTCAAGAGTCGGGCGCTTATGAAGTGCGCGTCGCGCAGGACGAGGCCGACCGCCAGCGCATCTGGAAAGGCCGCAAGAGCGCGTTCTCGGCGGTCGGCCGGCTCAGCCCTGACTTCATCGTGCAGGACGGCGTCGTGCCGCGCAGTCGATTAGGTGAAGCGCTGGCCGAGATTCGGAAATTGAGCGACGCGTATGGCATCCGCGTGGCGAACGTCTTCCATGCCGGTGATGGCAACCTGCATCCGCTGATCCTTTACGATGGTCGTGAGGCAGGCGCGCTGGATCGCGCCGAGAAACTCGCCGGCGAGATTCTACAGCTGTGCATTCGCTTCGGCGGCTCGATCACCGGCGAGCACGGCGTCGGCATGGAAAAGCGCGACTATCTGCCGCAGATGTACGGCGAGATCGACATGGACGTGATGTGGAAACTGCGCTGCGCGATGGACCCGCTGCAGATCGCCAACCGGGGCAAGATGTTCCCGACCGGCGAGCCGCCTGCGATGCGCCTCACGGGCATGCATCCGCTGGAGCGCGAGGGCGTGATCTCTCGCGAATGAATCACCTCGTGCTTCGACCAAACACGATTGACGAAGTCCAAGCGATGGTGCGTCAGCATCCGCGCCTGCACCTGCGCGGGCGGGGCAGCAAGCCTGCCTTGTCCACGCCACCCGGCGACGCGCAGAGTCTCGACCTGTCCGGCCTCTCCGGCGTGGTTGAATACAATCCCGGTGAGTATACCTTCACCGCATACGCCGGGACGCGCATCGCCGTCGTGCAATCGATGCTCGACACGCACGCCCAGTATCTTCCGTTCGATCCACCGCTGGTCGAGCGCGAAGCGACGCTCGGCGGCACGCTCGCCGCCGGGCTGAGCGGGCCGGGCCGCTATCGCTACGGCGGCGTGCGCGATTTCATTCTCGGCGTGCGTTTCGTCGATGGCAGCGCTCAGGTGGTGCGCGGCGGTGGGAAGGTCGTCAAGAACTCGGCCGGGTTCGACATTCCCAAGTTGATGGTCGGCAGTCTCGGCCAGTTGGGTGTGCTGGTCGAGCTCACGTTCAAAGTTTTCCCGAAGGCCGCCGCGTATACCACGCTCCAACTGCATTGCCCTGCGCTGGATGAAGCCGTGCAAGCCTTGTATCAGGTTTACACGGCTCGCCTGGATGTGGATTCGCTTGATCTGGCGCCACGCGAAGATGGCTCGGCGACGTTATACGTCCGCCTGGGTGGCTTGCCCGCTGCGCTGCCCGCGCGGGCCGAACGCATTCGCGCGCTGCTCGAGGGCGGCCAGGTCGTCGACGATGCAGAAGAGGCCGGCTTGTGGCGGGATGCGCGCGAGTTCGCGTGGGTCCCCTCTGACTGGAGCTTGGTGAAGGCGCCGCTCACGCCGGGACGCATTGCGCAGTTGGACGCGGCGCTGAGCTCGAGTCAGGCGCGCCGGCGCTACAGCAGCGGCGGCAACGTGGCATGGCTCGCTACGCCGGAGTCGCCGGTCGCGCTCGACGATGTGTTGACCTCGTTCGGCTTGTCGGGATTGGTCGTGTTCGGCCCGGCAGGTCAGGTTCGGATCGGCGCACGGAATGGGCAAGCGTTTGAACGGCGCGTGAAAGAAGTGTTCGATCCGGCGAAGCGGTTTGGTTAGGTGCAATGCAGCACACGATTCCGATTGACCAACTCGGTCCGACCGGCGAGGTAATGGCGCGCGCCGTCGAGACGTGCGTCCACTGTGGATTCTGCCTGCCGACCTGCCCGACGTACGTCGCATTGGGCGAAGAGATGGACTCGCCGCGCGGGCCCATCTTCTTAATGAAGTTGGCGCTTGAAGGGACGCTCCAGGTCGAAGACACGCTGCCGTATGTGGACCGCTGCCTGGGCTGCATGGCTTGCGTCACCGCCTGCCCATCGGGCGTGCAGTATGCCGACCTGCTCGTGCCCTATCGCGCACGGTCCGACAAACAACGCTCACGAACCTTCAGCGAAAAACTTGCGCGGACGCTGATGCGCGAGACGCTGCCTTATCCATCACGATTCCGTCTGGCTGCCGTGGCGGGCAGACTGGCTGCGCCGTTTCGCCGTCTTCTGCCGCAGCCGCTCTCGGCAATGCTGTCGCTTTTACCCAACGGCCTGCCGCGCGCC
>JBOGUH010000051.1:0-4197 GCA_050695975.1 Anaerolineae bacterium | reverse complement strand
CACGGCTGGCGTGTCGATCGACTGGGGCCGCTATGCGCTGGGACAGGTGATCGTCACCGCGATCCAGGTGATGACGCACTACGCCAACGAGTACTTCGACGCGGAAGCGGATCGCGCCAATGGCGCGAATCGCACCTGGTTTTCCGGCGGCAGCGGCGTGCTGCCCGATGGGCGGCTCGCGCCGCGTATCGCGCTCCGCGCGGCGCGCATCAGCGCCGGCGTCGCGATCGCCGCGATCGGGATCGCCCTGCCGATCGAACCGGCGGTGAGCCTGGTCGGCGGGCTGGCGCTGCTTGGCGGCTGGTTCTATTCCGCGCCGCCGGTACGGCTGGTGGCCAGCGGCTTCGGCGAACTGGCCACCGCGCTGATGGTGTCGCTTCTCGTTCCACTGACTGCCGTGCTCATGCAGCGCAGCCCGATCGGCGCGCCGCTGCTGGCTGTGGCGCTGCCGCTCGCGCTGATCAATCTTGCGATGCAGCTCGCGTTCGAGTTTCCCGATTTCGACGCGGATCGTGCGACGGGCAAGCGGACATTGACCGTCCGGCTGGGCCGGGATCGAGCGGTCCATCTTCACAACGTCCTGCTGGCCTCGGCGTTCGCCGTGGCGTGGATCGCATCGGCATCAGGCTGGATCGATCCGCATGTCGCGGCATGGATGCTGCTCACCGCGCCGCTGGCGGTGTGGCAGGTCGCCGGCGTGTTGTGGCGCGCGCGTCGAGGCTGGCGCGGTTACGGACTGATGACAGCGGGTGGCGTGGGCCTGTTCGCGCTCGCGACGGCGACGTTCCTGGCCGGCTTTGTGAGGCAATAGGGCGACGTTCGGCGAGAGAGGACGTGGCATGAACCTGAACGATTACCTCAAGGCGCGCGTCGATCCGCTGCTCCACGATGATTTCAGACGCATACACGATTCACAGGCAGCGCACACCGGCGCGCAGGCGTGCCTCGATCGCCGCACGCACATCGTGCTCAAGGACAACCTGGGGGGCGCCGTCGCAATCACGCCGCTTAACCGGATCTGGATCGACCGCCGCAGTGCCACGATCGATCCTAACTGGCGTGTCGTCACGCTGGCGCACGAAGCGCGCCACGTGCTGCAGGGTGGCTGGTCGACCTCGTTCGAGCGCGAAATCGACGCGTACTGCGTCGGCGCGCAGATCGTCGCCGAGCTCGGTTTGAACTTCAATTACTTCAACTTCACGCCGTCCAACTGTAACGACACCTTCGCGCAGCTCGTCGAGCGTGTGCGAGCCGTGTATCCGCCGCATCCGCTGTACGGCGCAAACGGCCCGGCGCCCTTAAGGCAGAAACACGGCCTGGCCGACATCCTCGAATCGGCCAGGCAGCTATGGCTCTTGCTGATTGCACAACGTAACTGGTCTGCCAAACTGTGAACGAAGCATCCGGCGCGACGACAGAAGGCACGCAGCGATACCGCGATCGATTCAGCCGCCTGCCGGGCCACTTTCGCCAGCAGCAGGGCTGGTGGCTCTCGTCGATCGGCATCGGCACGTATCTCGGCGAACCCGACGCGGACACGGACGCGCGCTACGTCGCCGCCGCGCAGCGCGCCGTCGAATGCGGCATCAACGTGATCGACACGGCGAGCAACTACCGCTTCCAGCGCAGCGAACGCAGCATCGGCAGGGCATTGGCTTCGCTGTTCGAGTCGGGGCGGGCACGGCGCGACGAGATCACCATCGCCACCAAAGGTGGCTACGTCCCGTTCGATGGCGAATGGCCGGCCGATCCCGATCGTTACATTCGCGAAACCTATATCGACACCCGCATTGCGCGCCCACAGGACATCGTCGACGGGCATTGCATGACGCCGGAGTTCCTGTGGCGCCAGCTCGACCAGTCGCGGCGCAACCTCGGCGTCGAGCGCATCGACATCTACTACCTGCATAATCCCGAATCGCAGCTGGACGCAATCCCACGTTCCGATTTCCGCGTCCGGCTGCGCGCTGCGTTCGAGTTCCTGGAAGAACGAGTCGAGCAGGGCTGGATCCAATATTACGGCACGGCGACGTGGAACGGCTACCGCACCTCACCCAAAGCCGGCGGGTATCTGTCACTCGAAGCCGTGCAGGCCATCGCCCGCGAAGTGCGCGGCATCAACCACCACTGCCGCTTCATTCAACTGCCGTTCAACCTCGCGCTGTTGGAAGCGCTGACCGCGCGCAACCAGCGCGCAAGCGGCGAACTCATGGGCGCGCTGGAAGCCGCGCAGCGTTTCGGCGTGACGGTGATGTGCAGCGCCTCTCTGCTTCAGGCGCGATTGCTCGGCCAATTGCCCGACCCACTTCGGGCGCAGTTCGGCGCATTGACCACCGATGCGCAGCGCGCACTCCAGTTCACCCGATCGGCCCCCGGCGTGACGACCGCGTTGGTGGGCATGAGTCGCATCGAACACGTCGATGAGAACGTGGCTACGGCCAAACTCCCGCCGCTGGATGAAGCGGCATTCAAACGTCTCCTCTCGCAACGATGATCCTCTGAATTCCCTCAGTTCCTTGAGTCCCTTCCTAAGGAACTCAGGGAACTGAAAGAACTTGAACGATGCCTGAACTCTTCACCGTCCTCACTCCCCAGGACGCGCTCCGCAAACTCTTCAATCACCTCCCTAGCCACGCCGCTGCCGAATCGATCCCGATTAGCGAGGCACTCGATCGCGTGATCGCCGAGTCGCCGATCGCGCCGGGGCCGCTGCCCTCGTTCACTCGGAGCACAATGGATGGATACGCGGTGCGCGCGGCCGATACCTTCGGCGCGAGCGAATCGCTGCCAGCGTACCTGACCGTGATCGGTGAATCGCCGATGGGCCGCGCTCCGATACTCGAGATCGGAAAAGGCCAGGCGGCAATCATTCACACCGGCGGGATGCTGCCGGCTGGCGCAGACAGCGTCGTGATGCTCGAGCGCACGCAGACAGCGCGCGAGAACGAGATCGAAGTGCTGCGCTCGGTCGCCGTTGGCGAGAATGTGATCCAGGTCGGGGAAGACATCAAGCCGGGCGAGGCGCTGCTGCCGATCGGTCACCGCCTGCGACCGCAAGACCTGGGCGGCCTGGCCGCGATCGGCATCACGCGCGTCAGCATCGCCAAGCGGCCAAGTGTGGCAATCCTCGCCACCGGCGACGAAGTAGTGCCTGCCGACGCGGAGCCTGCGCCCGGCCAGGTGCGCGACGTGAACACGTACACCATCGCCGGGCTGGTCGAACGCGCGGGCGGCATTCCCCTGCCACGCGGCATCGTCCCCGATCACTTCGACGCGCTGTATCAAGCCGCGCGCGCCGCGCTCGACGACAGCGATGTGCTCGTGCTGTCGGCCGGATCGTCGGTCAGCGTGCGCGACATGACCTCAGACGTGATCGATCGACTCGGCAAGCCGGGCGTGTTGGTTCATGGCGTGTCGCTCAAGCCCGGCAAGCCGACGATCCTCGCCGTGTGCGATGGCAAGCCAGTCTTCGGTCTGCCCGGCAACCCGGTCAGCGCGATGGTGGTGGCCGACCTGTTCATCACCCCGGCGTTGTGGCGGATGCAGGGACTTGCCCAGCCAATGCAGTACCACTCGATCCGCGCGCGGCTGGCGCGCAACGTCGCCTCGACGCCCGGGCGAGAGGATTACATTCAAGTCAAGCTCGTCGAGCGTGACGGCGAGGTGTGGGCCGATCCAATCTTCGGCAAGAGCAACCTGATCTATACACTGGTCAAGGCCGATGGGCTGATGGTCGTGCCGCTGGATGCGAACGGGGTGCAGGCAGGGGAAACGGTAGAAGTAAGGGTGTTCTGAGCAACGGATGGACAACGGATAAACGGATACGCGACTCATATCCGTTGTGTATTCGTTGCATCGTGTTCAAGAGTACAAGATGACATTGACGAAAGACGCTCCCCACAAAGACCTTACGTACAGAATTATCGGCCTAGCGATGGAAGTTCACAACGAACTCGGCCCCGGACATCGTGAAGCCGATTATCACGATGCTCTGCACATCAAACTCAGACAGGCTAATCTCTATTTTGAGGATGAGCCTCCGGTCGTAATCACGCTCGACAGCGGCGAAGTCGTGAAGACGCGCAAGCCGGATTTCGTCGTTGACAGGTTGGTGATCGTCGAACTGAAAGGTCGCTCACACTTGATGACAAAAGACGATCAGGCCCAAGTCATCGGTTACTTTGCGGCTTTGCCTGA
>JBOGUH010000050.1:0-5488 GCA_050695975.1 Anaerolineae bacterium | reverse complement strand
ATCCAGCTGTTCAGCCTGGAGCACATCAACCCTGCGCCCGCCGCCTTCTCGTACAATAAGCTCGACTGGATGAACGGCGTGTACATCCGCGCCCTGCCCGTCGAGGAACTGGCCAAGCGCGTCACTCCGTTCTTGCTCGACGCGGGCCTGGAAGTCGATACGGATCGCTTGCTGAAGATCGCAGCGGACATTCAAGAACGCCTGGTGACGTTGAAAGACGCGGTGCAGATGACGGACTTCCTGTTCGTCGAAAGTATCTCGCCTGATCCGGCGCAACTCGTCGGTAACGGCATGACGAAGGAAACGACGTTAAATGTGTTGAAGCAAGCCGGGGCGATCCTCAGCACGTTCGAGCCGTTTGAAGCCGAGCCGCTGGAGCACGCTTTTCGCGCGGTCGCCGAAGATGCCGGCATGAAGCCCGGCCTGTTCTTCACGCCGATTCGCGTGGCCGTGACGGGCAAGACTGTATCGCCGCCGCTGTTTGCCTCGATTGCCGCGCTGGGGCGAGAGAAAGCGATCGAGAGGTTGGAAAACGCCGAGCAGTTGCTGCTTGCGCCCCGCCCAGCGGGGTTAGAAGGCTGATCAGGTCTGTTATAATATCCACGCAGTACACGAAGATAACTTCGCGCGACTGCGTGGATAGCTTTTTAAGGAATCACACTATGTCTGTTGTAGATACTGTCAAACCCACCGACTTCATCCGCCAGGCCGTCGTAGAGGATTTGAAGTCGAGTCGCTACACCATTGTCCATACGCGCTTTCCGCCGGAACCTAACGGTTACCTGCACATCGGACACGCCAAGGCCATCTGCATTGACTTCGGCATCGCCCAGGAGTTTGGCGGCAAGTGCAACTTGCGCTTCGACGACACCAACCCGATCAAAGAGGATGTCGAATATGTGGACGCCATCAAGGAAGACATCCGCTGGCTGGGCTTCGACTGGGAAGATCGCGAATTCTACGCCTCCGACTATTTCGATCAGCTCACCGAGTTCGCCGTCAAGTTGATCAAAAAGGGGAAGGCTTACGTTGACGATCAGACCGCGGAAGAAGTGAGCCGGAATCGCGGCACGCTGACCGAACCGGGCGTCGACAGTCCGTATCGCAGCCGATCGGTGGAAGAAAACCTTGACCTGTTCGAGCGCATGCGCCAGGGCGAATTCCCCGACGGCGCGCGCGTGCTGCGCGCCAAGATCGATATGGCTTCCGGCAATATCAACCTGCGCGACCCGGTGATGTATCGCATCATCCATGAGCCGCCGCACCACCGCACGGATAAGAAGTGGTGTATCTATCCGATGTATGACTTCGCACACGGCCAGTGTGATTCGATCGAAGGCGTCACTCACTCGCTGTGTTCGCTCGAATATGAAGCGCACCGCCCGCTGTACGAGTGGTTCCTCAAGGAACTCGAGATTTTCGCGCCGCGCCAGATCGAGTTCGCGCGCCTCAACATGAACTTCACCGTGATGAGCAAGCGCAAACTGCTCCGGCTGGTGCAGCAAGGTGTCGTGCGTGGCTGGGACGATCCGCGCATGCCCACGCTCGTCGGCCTGCGCCGCCGCGGGTACACGCCCTGGGCGATCCGCGATTTTGCCAGCCGCATCGGCGTCGCCAAGACCGATAGCCTGGTGGATGTGGCGCTGCTGGAACACTGTCTGCGCGACGACTTGAACAAGCGCGCCCCGCGCCGCATGGGGGTGCTGCGCCCGCTCAAGCTGGTGATCGACAACTATCCGGACGATCGGGTCGAGGAAATGGACGTGATCAACAACCCGGAAGATCCCGGCGCCGGCGTGCGCAAAGTGCCGTTCTCCAAAGTCCTGTACATCGAGCAGGAAGATTTCCAGGAAGCGCCGCCGCCCAAATATTACCGCCTGTTCCCCGGCAATGAAGTGCGCCTGCGCTATGCCTATCTCGTCAAGTGCACAGGCGTGGTCAAGAACGATCGGGGTGAAGTCGTCGAAGTTCACGCCACCTATGATCCGGCTACGCGCGGCGGCGACGCGCCCGACGGCCGCAAGATCAAATCGACACTGCACTGGGTCTCGGCCGCGCACACGCGCCCAGCGGAAGTGCGTCTGTACGATCGCTTGTTCAGCCGTCCTGATCCCGAAGGCGGCGAAGACTTCATGGCCTACATCAATCCCCATTCGCTGACGGTGCTCGATCAGTGTCGTGTTGAAGGCAGCCTCGCAGACACACGACCCGGCGACCGCTTCCAGTTCGAGCGCCAGGGTTACTTCTGCACCGACCCGGACTCGACGCCGGAGAAGCCAGTCTTCAACCTGGCGGTTGCGTTGAAAGATACCTGGGCGAAGATCGAGCAGAAGCGGAAATAGGCTTCACTCAGGTTGCGTCTTAGGGACAACTGGGTATAAAATCGACGTGTCCGCAGCCGGGGGCATCGTTCCTCGAATCAAGCGCACACTCCGCGCCGGCCGGACACCTCAGGCTGGCGCGATGTGTTCAGCGGTATAAATCGTAAGAAGTGATGCGTAAACTCTTTGCATGCTACCGCTTAGACGTTACGCGGTAGTTTAAGGGAGGCCCATGCGCTTCCAGTGGACCATTCGTCGACGATTGCTGGCGCTCGTCATCAGCGTGGCGCTGCCGCTGCTGGCGATGATCGTCTTGAACGGCCTGGCCGAGATCCTCAACGCGCCGCCCGACGTGGCCGCTATGCGGGCCGCGAACGTCATCGCGCGCAACGGGCTGCTGGCCGTGGCAGTCGTGATCGTCGCGCTATTGATGGCGCGCCTGATCATGCGGCGGATCGAGCCGCCGCTCCAGGCGCTGATCGCCGGCGCCCGGGCGGTGTCGGCCGGCGATGACGACGTCGTCGTCCAGCCCGGTCCCGACCGCGACCTGGCCGACCTGGCCACCGCTTTCAACCAGATGGTCGCTCGCCGCAAAGAAGCGACGGCGCAGTTGGCGCTGGCTGCCGAGCGCTATCGGGAACTGTTCGAAAACAGCCGCGACGCGCTGTTCGTCGTCGACCTCGAAGGGCGCACGGTGGACGCCAACGCCGCCGCGCTGCGCCTTACCGGCTACACGCTCGAAGAGCTGCGCACCATCAAAGCGTTTGACCTGGTGCCGCTCGATCAGCGTGAATCGGCGCGCGAGCGGCTGCGCCGCTACCAGGAGACGCAGGGTCTGCGCGAGATCATCCTGGTCAGCCGAGACGGTCGCCGCGTGCCGGTCGAAGTCGCCATCACACCCATCACCTACCGGGGCCGGATCGCGCTGCTCGGCGCGGCGCGCGACATCTCCGAACGCCGCCAGACCGAAGAGGGACTGGTGCGCCTCAGCCAACGCATTCTCACGCTCAACGAAGCCGGCTTGCGGATGCAGGAAACCTTCGACCCGGATGAGATCCTGGCTATCGTGGGCGACGAGCTGCAGAGGCAACGCTTCACCTGCCTGCTGGCAATGCTCGGCGAGGAGCGACGCTCGGCGACCGTGCGTTACGTCTCCGACCTCGAGTGGGAATCCACTTTCCGCGAGACGACTGGCACGAGCCTGATCGGGTACACCTTCCCGGTCACCGGACAAAACATGCAGCGCATCATCGAGCAGCAGCAGACGCTGATGGTGGAAGATGCGCACAAGATCCTCGAATCGAGCCTGTCCGCCGACCGGCGGCCCGCCGCCCGCGACATGTTCACACGGCTGCGCCTGACGCGGGCCATCGTCGCGCCGTTGGTCATCGAGCGGCGCGTCACCTCGCTCCTGTTCATCACCGGGCACGATCTTCAGGATGTGGACACGCCGGCGGTGGCTGCGTTCGCCCGTCAGGCCGCCGTGACACTGGAGAACGCGCGGCTGTACGCCGAAGCCACCCAAAAGACGGAGGAAGTCGCCGCGCTCAACGAGATCGCCGCCATCGTCAGCCGCTCGCTCGATCTGCCGGCAGTGTTCGACGCGGTGTTGACCCAACTGCGCCGCGTCGTCGATTACGACAGCGCGTCGGTGTACCTGGACGACGGCCGGCAGCTGGTCGTCGAGGCAGTGCGCGGCTACCCCGATCCGGCCGAGGCGCTGCGGCGTTCGATCGCGCGTGACAACAGCTATTACCGACACCTCGTCTCCACGCGCGAACCGCTGATCGTGTCGGACGCCCGCTTGAGCGAGCACTTCGCAGTAGCAGCCAGCGGCGATCATCCGCAGGCGTGGATGGGCGTGCCCTTGCTCACACTCGGACACCCGATCGGCTTTTTGTCAATCGACAAGCAGCAGTCGAACCACTTTACCGCCGAGCACGCGCGCCGCGCGCAAGCCTTCGCCCAGATTGCGGCGACCGCGATTGAGAACGCGCGCCTGTTCGATCGCGAGCGGCGCGCGCTGTCCGAGCTGTCCGCGCTGGCCGGCATCACCGAAGCTGGCCTGTCGGTGCTGCGGCTCGACGACATGCTGCATGAATTGATCCGGCGCGTGGTGAAGAGCACCGAAGCGGCAGCGGGCATGATCATGCTGCTGGACGGGGATCGACTGGTCACCCGCGCGGCGGTCGGACTGGATCCGGCCGTGGTCGGCTACGTGGACAGCGTCGGGGAAGGGTTCAGTGGCCGCATTGCCGCCACCGCTCGATCACTGATCATCATGGATGCCGAAAACGATCCGCGGGTCGGGAACCCGTTCGTGCGCGAGGCGCGTATCAAGACCATGCTCGGCGTGCCGCTCAAAGCTTCCGGGCGCGTGGTGGGTGTGGCGCACATCGATTTCAAGAGCGTGCGCTCGATCGAAGCCACTGAGATAGCCCGATTTGAAGTGATGGCCGATCGGGCCGCTCGCGCCATCGAGAACGCGCAGCTGGTCGAGCGCATCAGCGCACACGCCGAAGAGCTGGAGCAGCGCGTGGCGGAGCGCACCCGCGACCTGGAGCGCGCCATCGCCAGGGTGCAGGAAGCTGACAAACTCAAATCGCAGCTGCTGTCCACCGTCTCGCACGAACTGCGCACGCCGCTGGCCTCGATCAAGGGCTACGTCACGACCCTGATCGATTACCGCGATCGGCTGCAGGCCGTTACCCAGGAGGAGTTCCTGAACATCATCGATTCGGAAGCCGACCGGCTGCGCGAGCTGGTGGAGAACCTGTTAGACATGTCGCGCATCGAGGCCGGCGTGCTGCGCATCCACCCTGAAGCGACGCGGCTGACTCCCGTCATCGAGCGCGTGCTGGCCGTGCTTCAGCCCAAGCTCGTCGGCCGTGAAGTCGTCGTCGATTCGCTCGACGAGCTGCCGGACGTGATGATCGATTCCGACCGCATCCAGCAGGTGTTGTCCAACCTGATCGACAATGCGGCCAAATACTCCCCACCGGGATCGCCGGTCCACATCACGGTCGCCGCCGGCGAGGCAGCCGTGACGGTGGGCGTCCACGATCGCGGGCCAGGCATCTCGCCCGAGCACGCCCAGCACATCTTCGATCGCTTCTACCGCATCAACGATGCGCGCATCCGCAGCACGGGTGGCATCGGGTTGGGGC
>JBOGUH010000049.1:0-7594 GCA_050695975.1 Anaerolineae bacterium | reverse complement strand
GGCGTACTGGTCTTGCTTGCCGACCGGCATGCCCATTCGATCGATCTCGATATGGCACGCGATCTCGGCAATCTCACCCTTGTCCATGGGCCGCTTCAGCCAGGCCGACAGGGCGGCGACCATCGATACCGCCACGCTGCCCGACGAGCCGAGGCCCGTGCCGGGCGGCACTTCGGAAGCCACGAAGATGTCGATGCCGGTCTTGACGCCGAAGTAGCCGAGCACGGTCTTGGGCAGTGCCAGATCGCCGTCCCAGATCAGGTTCTCCGAAAGGGGCCGGCGGTAGAAGGTGTGATAGTCCGCCGAGATGATCTGCTGCGAGTCGAAGACACCGTCGGAGACGATGGTGTAAACGTAGCGGTTGATGGCGCTGCTGACGACGATGCCGCCGTAGCGCCGGTAGTAGGCCGCCAGGTCGGTGCCGCCGCCTCCGAAACTAATGCGTACAGGCGCTTGAGCGATCAGTGCCAAGGGGCCTCCTCAGGCAGTAGCTGGAGTGGTTTCCACGCGGTTGAGTCGAGTGAGATACGGTTGCGTCACCGGTTCGGGGAATAGCTGCTGGGCGCGCTGATAGTTCTCCGGCGTGCCGATGTCGATCAGTGTGCCGTGGACCGGATACACCTGGATGCGCTGGTCGGCTTCCAGCAGGCGCGGGAAGATGTCGAGGCCGAAATCGGACGGGATGTCGCGGACATAGCGCAGAACTTCCGGCTGCAGCACATAGATGCCTGAATTAGCCCAGCAGGAACGCACTTTAGTGTTTGAGAAGACCTGGTCAGCCGCCGGCTTCTCGATGAAGCGGCGCGCCCGTCCATCGCTGTCGAATTCGACGATGCCACGGCGGGTCGGGTCGGCCACTTGATGCACGGCGATCGTCGCCACGGCGCGGCTGGCGCAGTGTCGTTCTATCAGCCCGGTGAGATTGATATCCGAATAGACGTCACCGTAGTAGACCAGGAACGAGTCGGGATAGACCCAGGCCAGCTGCCGCAGGGCTGTGCCCGCCGAGCCCAGCAGCGAGGCTTCGTACGAATAGCGCAGTCGCACGCCCCAGGCTTCGCCTGACCCGAAGTGGTGCAGAATGGCGTCCGGCCGGTGATGCAGGTTGAGCGCTATGTCGGTGATACCGTGCTGCCGGAGCAGTTCGATGATATGCTCGAGCAGCGGTTTGCCGCCGAGGGGCAGCATCGGCTTGGGGACGTGGCGAGTGAGCGGGCCAAGCCGCGTGCCCAGGCCGGCGGCGAGGACGAGTGCTTTCATCAGTAGGCTCCCGTTTTCTTGAATACGGCCGGGATGGTGCGGGCCAGCAGCATTAGATCGAGCCAAATGCTGTAGTTGCGGATGTAGCTCATATCAATTTGCACACGTTCCGCATACGGGATGTCGCTGCGGCCGCTCACCTGCCACAGGCCGGTGATGCCGGGTTTGACGGTGAGCAGATTCATCTGCCAGCGGCCGTAACGCTCCGCTTCTTCCGGTGTGATCATGCGTGGTCCGACCAGGCTCATTTGGCCGAGCAGCACGTTGAACAACTGGGGCAGCTCGTCCAGGCTGAACCGGCGCAGCCACCAACCCACGCGCGTGACGCGCGGATCGTCTTTCAGCTTCATATCCCTGGCCAGATTTTGGGCGAGCTCGGGATGGCGCGCCAGCACTTCATCTCCGTTCAGCACCATGCTGCGGAATTTAAGCGCGTTGAACGACTTGCCGCCCGTGCCCAGCACACGCCGCCGGTGCAGGAGCGGGCCGGGCGAGTCGACCTTGATGAGCAGGGCGATGCCCAGCAGCAGCGGCGACAGCGTGATCAGCGTCAAGGTAGCGATGGCGAGATCCGTCGCTTTCTTGATCAGTCGCTCCGGCAGCGACAGGCGTGTCCGGTTCGTGGTCAGCAGCGCGACGCTGCCGACTTGCTTGACGCGCATGCCGGTCGTCAGCAGCTCAAACAGGCCCGACGACAGCCGGAGCGTCACGTCTCCGCGCAGTCCAAACACCTGATACAGATCGAGCAGTTCCGCGCGGGTCAGCGCGCTGGCCGCGATAATGACTTCGCTGACGCCGTTCCGCGTAATGCAGCCCGATGCCTCGTCGATGGGCCCCAGGACGCGCAGACCAGGCGCAATCTCCCGGCCTGCGTCGATCCGATCGTCCAGAAAGCCGACGACGCGCGCGCCGGTGGTCGGTGATTCGCGCAGATGCTCGGCAATGGCGCGGCCTTCTTCGTTGGCGCCGATGATCAGAACCGGCGTGACGAAGCGTCCCCGCAGGCGGGCGGCGTAGACGATGCGGCGCACGCCGAACCGGCAGGTGATCACGCCGATCGTCGAGAAGATCCAGGTCAGCAGCAGCCAACCGCGCGCGATGACGAAGGTCGGCTCCAGGAAGGATAAGACGATCAGCGCCATCATGCTCAGCGAGGTGGCCTGCACGACGTGAATGTACTCGTCCAGCCCGCCCAGCAGGTTGTGGAAGTCGTACAGCCGGTGCGCGCCAAAGATGATCAGCCATACCGGGATGAACAGGATCACCAGCGAGACGTAGAACTCGAAGGGCGCCTTTTCCGGCATGTAAAAGAGCGGCAGGTCGGCGGCGAAGCGCACCACGTAGGCCAGACCCAATGCGGCCGCAATGACGCTCGCGTCGACCAGCAGCAGCGCGAGCCGCAGGATGCGCCATTCGCTGCGGCGCGGCGGCATCGGCGTCGTGCGCGGGCTGATCCAGTCTTGGACGAGAGGCCGGGTGGTCACGAGCGCGTGCTCCCTCTGGAACGCACGCCTGCCCCCGTATGGGGGTTAGTGTCGGCTCCCCCTTCGACAGAGTTTATCCTGAGCGAAGCCGAAGGACTCAGGGCAGGGCTTCCCACTCCCTCCGGTTGGGGACTTCGCAGGGCAGGTCCTTCAATGTCTGTAGCTGGAGCGCGCCGGGAAGCGTGCCACGCGGCCAGACTTCCCTTGCTGACGAGTTGTGCCTGCGGCTGCGCGTTCAGCAGGATCGTGTCGGCGGCCTGCCGGGCATGCCGGGTGACCGACTCGCCGTTGGTGAGCGCCGGGTAAATCTGGCTGGTGTTGGCCAGGTACAGGTTCTTGACGGGCGTCTGAATGGATGGAATCAAGTGCGTGCCGTTGAGCGGGTGGATCGGCTCGACCAGGCGCTCGCGGTGCACGAACATGTGCTTGATCCACTCGCGGCGAAAGTCCGGGAACATCTTCTCGAGGGTGTTGAGCCACGTTTCGCGCACTTCGTCGTCGCTCATCTTGAACCACGGGCTATTCGGCAGCGTGTACTTGGGCAAATAGACCAAATGGTTCCCACCGACGTATTGCGGATCGATGTAGCTGGTTGTTTCGATGACGCCGGTGAAAGGAATGCTCTCGTCGGCGATGTTGAGTGTCCAGTAGCCGGTCAGCGGCCGGTCGAGCACCAGCAGCGGGCAGATGATCCCGAGATACTTCGTCTGACCGAGGTAGTCGCGGTACGTCGCGTCAAGCCCCGGCGCCAGGCGCAGAAAGAGAGGCGTCTGGAGCGTGGCGACGATCGCGTCGAACTCGAGGGCGCCGTTGGGCGTGCGCAGTCCACTCATCTGTCCGTCTCGCACGACGATCTCGTGCACCGGACTGCTCAGGTGGATCGCGCCGCCGGCCGCGCGAATGCGCTGCGCCATGGCTTCGATCAGCGTAATGTAACCGCCAATCAGATGCCCGGCCATCTCTTTTTGGTCGGCGCCCTGGCGCGTGGACGAGACGCGATTCAGGCGGGACCAAATGTAGGTGGCCGGCGTATCGTCAAAGCTGCCGTCGAACTTGGCGCGCAGCAGCGGGCGCCAGATGGCGTCGAAGGTCTTCTTGCCGCCGATCTGTGTCAGCCTCTTCTCGACGCTGATCGATTCGAGACGCCGCCAGTCGCGGACCAGCTTGGCGTACACGATCGTCAGGCCCAGCCGGAAGCGATCGATCCAGCCCAGCAGCGGAAAGGTGAGGAACTCCTTCACGTTGGTCATGGGATACAAACGGCCCTGATGATAGAAAGCCGTTTGCGCTTCGCGGTAGCGAACCTGATCGGTGATGGACAGGTCTTCGAAGAGCTGGGTCAAATGCGCGTCGCTGGTCAGGATGGCGTGATAGAAGCGATCGATGTGGTAGCCGTCCATCTTGATCGGGCCGGCCAGGCCGCCCAACGTGTCGGACGCCTCGAAGATCGTGACGTGGACGCCCTCGCGCGACAGGAAATAGCCCAGGCTGATGCCCAGAATTCCACCACCGATGATTCCAGCGTGCATCGTGTCAGCTCCGCGCCACGACCAGAACGCCGACAATAATCGTGGCAACCCCGACCAGCCGCGCCGGCGTGATCGTTTCACCGAAGACGACCGCCGAGCTGACCACGACCATTGCCATGCTCAAGGCCGCGAAGGGATAGACAAAACTGAGCGGCGCTTTCGACAGCGCGATCAGCCAGAAGAGGAGACCGCCGGCGTAGCAGGCCAGGCCCAGGATGACCCAGGGATTCGTGAAGATGCTCCAAACCAACGCTAGCAAGTTGCCATCGCCGAGGCTCAACGCGCCCATCCCGGCCATGCTGCGCTTCAGCAGCAGCTGACCCAGCACGCCGGTGAAGACGCTGGGCAGGATGTACACGAGGGTATCCATCAATTTTCTCCTGGCTTCAGGTGATCGACCTGATAGACGAACCCTAAAGGGCGTTCCAGCGGGTTGTGGCCCTCTCACAATTCGCATGTCCTCAGAGCCTGTCTGACACTAACCCTAAAGGGCGCTTCGCAGAGTGCATTCCAGAAAGTTGTTCGCGCCGCATAGCCGCCGCCGTCATTCAATTACAAAGGAAGGCGGCCAGGACTGCGGCAGCAGCGCAACTGCCGCTGACATTAGAGTAACCATAAAAGGTTAGACTGGCGTAGCGCGCCTGTTAGAGTTTGGTATTAAAGAACTTTTGAATTTCGTTGGTGTTTTCTCCCGGTTTGTTGCAGCGCTCTAACCCAGGTGGTGCGCCCGTCAACGAATCGCGGCGTGCTCTTGAGCCGGCACAGGACGCGTGAGGCCGGCACTGGAACGCACTCTGCGAAGCGCCCTTTAGGGTTCGTGTTCGTTGACACCCTCCGAACGCTTAACCGGAAAGAAAACAGAGGCAAGCATCGACAGCCCGTGGCCGACATTTGCCCCTGCCCGGTGAGGAGAGTGGTCAGCTCGCGCCGGCGGATTCTACCGACTCCAGCAGGAGACGGTCCGTCTGCGGCCGGTCAGTCGTCGGGGGATGGGCCGTCGCGCCTAGATCATGTTCGAGCCGGCGAAGGATGCGCAGCGTGGCGCCGCCAGGCAGTGAGACGGCCTTGCGCCGCATCGCTTGCAGCGCCGCATCCGATGCGATCAGTGGCCAGGCACGGTCCATCAGCGATCGGTACGTGTTGCCCACCAGGGCGTTCGCTCCGACCCCGATCAGATACGTCCACTCCGTCTCGTTGCGCATGACTAACGCCGGCGTTCCAAGCACGGCGGCTTCCTCTTGGAGCCCACTGGAGTCGGTGAGCAGCGCCCGCGCCTGACTGACCAGACTGAGCATGTCCAGGTATCCCAGCGGATTGATCACGATCACGTTCGAACTGAACGGATTTTCGTTGCCGAGCGCCTGGAGCGTTCTGGGGTGGATGGGAAACACAATCGGCCATATCCGGGACAGGGCGTTGATCCCGGCCACGATCTCCCCCAACGTCCCTTTTTCCGTATTCTCGGCGCGATGGAGGGTGAGGACGATGTACTCGCTCGGAGCCAGCTGGAGCCTGAAAACGATCGAGCGCGATTCGGCCAGCTGCAGGTTGCGCCGGCAGGCGTCGATGGTTGTCGATCCGACGATGGCGATCTTCGGCTCGGCCAGCCCTTCGGCCACCAGGTGATCGCGCGCCATCTCATCGGGCGCAAACAACCAGGTGGACATGCGATCGATCAGCACGCGATTGATCTCTTCCGGCGCGCGTGAGTTGAATGTCCGGATGCCGGCCTCGAGATGCGCCACGCGGAGGCCGAGCTTGTTGCCGACCAGCGCGCCGACCAGTGCGGTGTTCGTTCCGCCGAGCACGACCAGCGCGTCCGGGTTTTCTTTGAGCAAGGTAGCTTCCAGGCCGATCATCATGCGCGCGATCTGCCTGCCCTGTGTATCGGATCCGGTTTGCAGGTTATAGTCCACGCGCGGCAGGCGCAGCTCTTCAAAGAACACGCCCTCCATCTCGTGTGAGTAGTGCTGCCCCGAATGCACGAGCGTGTGATCGAAGGTCTGCGCCAGCAGTGGGATCAGCGGTGACAGCTTGACGATCTCGGGGCGTGTGCCCAGAAAGGTGACGACTTTAGCCATGTTCAACTCCGGTCAAATGAGTCTCTGAGTTCCTTGAGCTCCCTCAGTTCCAGGGAACTGAAGGAACTCGAATCAGGTCAGGATAGCCTGGTGTACCGCTTCGACGATTCGAGTCAGATCGTCCTGTTTAAGCGCCGGGTGAACCGGCAGAGAAACCACTTCACGCGCTGCCTGCTCGGCAGCGGGCAGCCGATCGGTATACCCCATCTTCTGGTAAACCGGCTGCTGATGGATCGGGCGCGGATAGTGAATCGCCGTACCCACGCCCAGCGCGGTCAGGCGCTGGATCAAGCCGGCGCGGCGTTCGGCCGGGACACGGATGGTGTATTGGTGGAACACGTGTCGGGCGCCGGGTCGAGCCACGGGCGTCCGAACGCCATGGAGATGGGCTGACAGATAAGCTGCATTGGCGATGCGCCTCTCGGTCCACGTTTCGAGGTGATTCATTTGCGCCAGACCGATTGCGGCCTGCAGCTCGGTCATGCGGAAGTTGAAGCCCAGGACGTCGTGGATGTATTTTTCGCGCTGGCCGTGGTTGCGCAGCAGGCGCGCCTGCCCGGCGACGTGATCGTCGTCGGTGGTGAGCATGCCGCCCTCGGTCGTGGTCATGTTCTTGGTGGGATAAAACGAGAAGCAGCCCGTCCCGAAGCTGCCGACGACCTTGCCTCGCAGCGCCGCGCCGTGCGCCTGGCAGGCATCCTCGATCAGCGCCAGGCCGTGCTCCTCGGCGATGGCCCTCAGCGCGTCCATGTCGGCCACGCCGCCATACAGGTGCACCGGCAGGATGGCGCGCGTGCGAGGTGTGATCGCCGCCCGGACCGAGTCGGGATCGAGTGTGTAGGTCTGGGGATCGATGTCGGCGAACACCGGTCGCGCGCCGACGTACAAGGCGGCGTTGGCCGAGGCGATGAACGAGAACGGCGAGGTGATCACTTCGTCGCCGGCGCCAATACCGTGCGCCAGCAGCGCGACCCACAGCGCGAGCGTGCCGTTGGTCACGGCTACGGCGTGCCGCACGCCGACATAGCCGGCGAAGCGCGCTTCGAACTCGGCGACGCGCTTGCCCTGCGCCAGCGCGCCCGAAGCCAGAACCTCCTGAACAGCGGCTTGCTCTTCTGCGCCGAGCAGCGGCTGTGCGATGGGGATAAACGGTTGATGAGGTGTGACGGCGGAGGTGGCCGGTTCAGCCACAACTCCGGCGGTTAAGGATGACACTATTTTCTCCTCGATGGATTTACAC
>JBOGUH010000048.1:0-8776 GCA_050695975.1 Anaerolineae bacterium | reverse complement strand
CTTGACGATCTTGGTGACGAAATTGTTGCCGCCGTAACCGTACAGCCAGGCGGTGCGCACGATGTAAAAGCGCGTCAACAAGTCGCGGACGAACACCTCGCCGGCGTGCTTGGATCGGGCGTAGGGGTTGATCGGCTGAGTGGGGTCGAATTCGAGGTAGGGCCGATCGGCTTTTCCATCGAACACTTCGTTGGTGCCGATTGCGAGCATCGGGCAGCTCACGTCCTGGCAGGCGATGGCGACGTTGCGCGTGCCGAGCGCGTTGACGCGATAGGCGCGATCGGGATCGAGGGCGCAGCCGTCGACGTCGGTCATCGCCGCGCTGTGAATCACCAGGTCGGGCTTGAATGAGCCGATGCCGGTTCGGATCGCCGGCAGGTCGGTGATGTCCGCTTCGGACGAGCCGGCGCCGAAAACGAGATGCCCGGCCAACGCTTTCTCCAGCGCGCGGCCGAGCTGTCCCCGGATACCGGTGATGTAGATACGCATGGAGCGGATTATACCAGCTTGCATGCCGCATATCGCATATCGCTTATCGCCGACTCGCAATATATGCTAAAATCACTGGAGTTTGGCAAATGCCGTAGTAGCGACTGTGCGTAGCCCCCTCTGCGAAGCGCCCTTTAGGGTTAGGGTTAGGGTCAGTCGCGCCAGATACGGCGGTTTGCACGACTGAAGTCGTGACTACCAGCGCCATATTTGGCTCTTGCCAAAGTCCAGTAAAATCAGGCAATGCGTTTCGACGTCTTTACTCTCTTCCCATCAATCCTCGAAGGCCCTTTGCAGGAAAGCATCCTCAAGCGCGCGGTCGAG
This sequence comes from Anaerolineae bacterium, assembly GCA_050695975.1. Taxonomy (GTDB): domain Bacteria; phylum Chloroflexota; class Anaerolineae; order Fen-1058; family Fen-1058; genus DASSFZ01. The sequence goes on along the minus strand of JBOGUH010000048.1, from coordinate 7,963 downwards.
GCTGGCCTGATCGACGTCCGTCTGCACAACATCCGCGACTTCACCAGCGACAAGCATCACGTCACCGACGACTACCCTTACGGCGGGGGCGGCGGGATGGTGATGAAACCGGAGCCGATTTTTGCGGCGGTGGAGTCTGTACTGGAAGTTGGAAGTTGGAAGTTGGAAGTTGGAGGCCACACTCTCCAACCTCCAAACTCTAACCCCGCGGGGCGGGGCGCAAGCAGCCTCCAATCTCCAATCCCAATTATTCTCCTCACTCCACAAGGCCGCGTCTTCAACCAGGACATTGCGCGTGAGCTGGCGACGCACGATCGCATCGCCTTGATTTGCGGCCGCTACGAAGGCGTGGACGAACGCGTGCGCGAGCACCTGGCCACCGACGAGATCTCGATCGGCGATTACGTGCTAACCGGCGGCGAACTCGCCGCGCTGGTGATCGTCGACGCGGTCTCGCGTCTGCGGCCCGGCGTGCTCGGCGATCCCGACGCCGCATCGGACGATTCGCATGTCGCCGGGCTGCTGGAGTATCCGCATTACACTCGCCCGCCTGACTTTCGCGGCTGGAAGGTTCCTGAAGTGTTGCTCTCCGGCCATCACGCCGAGATCGAACGCTGGCGGCGGCGGCAGTCGCTGCTACGGACGCTGCGGCGGCGACCCGATTTGCTCGATCGCGCGCAGCTCAGCCCGGAAGAGCGCCAATTCCTGGAGCGTCTCACCGCGCACTCTGAAAGTTCAAGCGATGGCGGTGAATAGCCGCCGGCTTGCATGCCGGTTCACAATCAAGCCCCGCTTCTCCTACGGACTTCCCCGATTCTTTCACCGCTTTTGAACCTTTTGACCTCGGCCTGAGTGATTTATCAAGCCTATCTTGCGCTATCCTATTGTCGGAAAACGCAGGCGGGCATCCCCATGCCTGCCCGATCTGAACGGCATAGTGATGCTGTTCTACGAGTTTCCCGACAGGGACAATCCAATGCTTGCCCGGTCGGCGCAATGGGCGGGCAGCCGAGAACCTGAAACTGCAGCGACCTCCGAGGAGGGGTCTATGATTCCATGTGAAAACGGCGACTTTGCAATGGAGAATTTCGACCGGGTGTTGCGCGCGGCGCTGCGCCAGGGCCTCCGCGGCCAGGAGCCGTCCGCGCGCGTGCGGGAGTCTCTGCTTCGCGCAGCGGCTGCTCAAAATCAGCCGATGCCAGATTATTGGCATGAGGCTCGCGCAGGACTCTGGCGCGATTCGGGCGCTCAGGCGCCGAGCAGCGCGCAAATGCTGATAGACATACTGCACGCCGACCTGTACCGAACCGCCTGGTGATGTGACGGAGAGTCGTCGAGTATCTCTCCGATAGACATGACCTGGCGCTGCGCCGCGCCGTTTACTTTCTACGGATGACAAGGGGGAGCGATGTCGGGTGAGCACGGAGATGGACAACTCATCGCCCAAATGCGAGAGGGCGACTTATCCGCGCTGGGCGCGTTGTACGATAAGTATCGGCTGCAGGTCTTTCACACGGCGCTGGCCATCACGCGCGACCGCCAGGCGTCGGAGGAGATTTTGCGGGAATGCTTCCTCAACTTGCACTCGCGCGCCGGTCTGATCGACGGGAACCTTCCGCTCGCGCCGTGGCTGTATCGGATCACCGCCGACCTCAGCTACGTCTGGATCACTCGTCACTCCACATGGTGGGCCTCGCTCGAAGGATTGCTGGATCGCTTCGATCGGCTCGTGGCGCCGCTGCGTGTCGCGTCCGGACAGGAACTGGATCTGCGCACCCTTCAGGAGAACATCGATCGCGCGATCGAATCGCTCCCGTTCAATCAGCGCATCGTCGTGATCCTGTACTACCTGGGTGGGCTTAGCCTCAAAGAGATCGCCTACGTTTTAGAATGTCCGATTGGCACAGCCAAATCGCGCCTGCATTATGGCCGCGAGACGCTGCGCCGGCAGTTCACGGCCGGCATCGAACCGCCGCCGCTCGTTCGCGCGCGTGAGCTGGCCCGCCACGCCGGATGAAGTGAACCTTTTAGGCCGCCCGTGAGTGATCTGTCTGTAGCGCGGAGGGTTGAAACGAGGAGGAGCGATGCCTGCCGATCACGAGGAGGATCAACGACTCATCGACCGGGTGCGGGCTGGTGACCTGTCGGCGCTGGGCGCGTTATACGACAGGCACCGGCTGCTGGTGTTCCATACGGCGCTGGCCATCACGCGTGACCGGCCGGCGGCAGAGGATATTCTTCAGGAGTGTTTCTTGCGCCTGAATGCGCACGCTGCGCGGCTGGATGGCGCGCTGCCACTGGCGCCGTGGTTGTATCGGGTGACGATCAATCTGAGTTACACCTGGGTGACGCGCGATGCGCGGCGGCAGATTTCGCTGGAGGGGTTGTTGAACCATCTGGATCGGCTGGTGGCGCCAGTGCGAATGGCGCCGGAGCATCAGATGGAGGTGCGCGATTTGCAAGAGAGCATCCAGCGGGCAGTGGAGGAGCTGCCGTTCAACCAGCGGGCGGCCGTGGTGTTGCATTACCTGGGTGGACTGGACTTGAAAGAGATCGCCTACATTCTGGATTGTCCGGTGGGCACGGTCAAGTCGCGGCTGCATCATGGCCGCGAGGCGCTGCGCGTGCGACTGGCTGGCAGTTTAGAGCCTCAGACGGTACTGGCGCTCGAGGTGGCTTATGATTGTACCTGAAAACTGGACTGGGGCGACTGGCAAATTCGACCGGGTTCTGCGCACGGCGCTGCGCCAAAGCGTGCGCGGCGAAGAGCCGTCGGCGCGGGTACGCGAGTCACTGCTGCGCGCGGCTGCCGCACAGCGCTGGCAGGCAGCACATCAGCGGCCGTCGCGGTCGAAGTGGCGCAGCGCGGTCCGCAGCTGGGTCGTCCCCTCGGGCCTGTGGCGTGACTTGGCCCCGCCGGCGCTGGGTGGCGCACAAGCACTGATGGAAATACTGCAAGTCCAGCTCCACAGGAATCATTGGGTGGTGTAAGGGGCCGCAAGATGCTGCGTCGGCATTTCACCACCGGCGTCGAACCGCGGCTGCCGGCGCGCCCTGGTGAGCTGGCTCGCCCGGCGGGCTGATCCGCCCGCTCGATCTTCACAACAGGTCTTCCCCTTCGTGAGAGACCACCCCAGCGATGGCCAATCAGCGCCGGCGCTGGGGTGGTGCTTTTTCGTTCCTGACTCGGCCGCTGGGCCGAGCAGAGGGTGGATCGTGTGTCACTGCGAGGAGCGGCGGCGCGCTCGCCAGAACCCCCGGAGGAGCAAGGGAATAATTCGCTATGCGTGATCCCGCACTGCGATGATGAACAGCGGACAACCGGCTGGAGCCGTCACCGTTCAATAGGCGATCCGCGCGCCGCCTGCTTCTCGACAGTCGTCGACGCGACGCCGATACCACTCATCGCATAACACTCGGCGGGGCGGTCAAAGGTTCATCACACCACGCGTGTTTCGATGCAGAATGACCTGGTGGATTGCGTTGAACCTTTCGTCTGGCCGGCGGGTGTTTCTAGTGATTGCACACATTTGGTTTCGCCCATCCATTCTCGTTTAGGAGGAGAAGCACATGATTCGCAAATTGTCACTCACGCTGTTGTCAGTCGCGGCCATCGTCGTGTCGGCGTGCGCTGCGCCCACCCCAACGGCAACCGAGCCGCCGGCCGCGACCCAGCCGTCCGGCGCTCCGCCGGCGACGCAGGCGCCTGAACCGACCGCCGCGCCGGCCGTGCCGGTCGCGCCTGAGCCGAAAGACAAGGAGACCTTCGTCCATATGACCTTCGGCGACCCGGAGACTCTCGACCCGCACTTCGACTACGAAAGCGCCGGCAGCGGCGTGCTTCAGAACATCTACGAAAATCTGATCACCTTCGACGGTCCGTCACCGACGGAATTTGCGCCGCTGCTGGCCGAGTCGATTCCCGATCCCGAGCCGACGGCCGACGGCGGCGTGCAATACACCTGGCAGATCATCGACGGCGTCAAGTTCCACAACGGCAACGACCTGACAGCCGAAGACGTAGCGTATTCGTTCTGGCGCTCGATGCTGGTGGGTGACCCGAACGCCCCGTCTTTCCTGGTGTCGGAAGCCTTCCTCGACATCGACGACGCCACGCAGCTCGTCGATCCGGCAGGCAGCCTGATCGGCGAACCCGATGCGCTCAAGGCCGCTGATCCCGCCCAGCTGGAAGCCGCCTGCGAAACGGTGAAAGCGGCGGTGGCCTTCGACGATGCGGCAGGCACGGTGACCACGAAGCTGGTCCATCCGTGGGGGCCGTTCCTGAATACGCTGGCCGGCGGCGCGTGGGCCGCGATCGTCGACAAGGACTGGGTTGTCGAGCAGGGCGATTGGGACGGCGACTGCGCGACCTGGCAGAACTTCTACGGCATCCCATCCGAGTCAGGTGTTATCCGCGACAAGACCAACGGCACCGGCCCGTATATGCTGGATCACTGGACGCCGCAGGACGAGATCGTCCTGGTCTCCAATCCCAACTACCGCAAGGGCGAGGCCGCCCTCAAGCGCATCGTGATCAAGAACGTGACCGAGTTCGGCACGCGCTTCGCCGCGCTGCAGGCTGGCGATGCCGACTCCAGCTCGCTGGGCTCCAAGGCCGACGAGGTGCAGATGGACACGCTCGTCCGCGACGAGTGCGACAAAGACACCGGCGAGTGCACGACCGTCAACCCGGACGGTATCCTGCGCGCTTACCGCGGCCTGGTTCCCACCAGCCGCACGAATGCCTTCTTCACCTTCCAAATTGCCGAGGGCAGCACGTTTATCGGTAGCGGCCTGCTGGATGGTGAGGGCATCCCGCCGGACTTCTTCAGCGACCCGCACGTTCGCAAAGCATTCAACTACTGCTTTGACTGGGATAGCTACATCCAGGAGGTGCAGCTGGGTGACGCGGCGCAATCACTGGCGCTGACACTGCCCGGCCAGGCCGGCTACGACGGCTCGCCGCATTACACGTATGACCTGGCCAAGTGCGAGGAAGAGTTCAAGGCCTCTACCTTGACGAGCGAAGACGGCCGGTCGCTGTGGGACGTCGGTTTCTACTTCCAGCTGGGCTACAACGCCGGCAACACCCAGCGGCAATCTGTCGCCGAGATCCTGGCGGACGGCCTGGCGCAGGTCAACCCGAATTTCTTCATCGCGCCGGTGGCCCTGCCGTGGCCGACCTTCCTGCGCACGCAGCGCGCCCAGCAGCTGCCGATCTTCATCAGCGGCTGGGGCGAAGACCTGCACGACCCGCACAACTGGTACCAGCCGCACCTGACCGGCACGTACGCCGTGCGCCAGAACCTGCCGGACGAGTTGATGGACAAATATCGCGACCTGATCAACCAGGGTGTGTTGGAGACCGACCAGGCTAACCGCGCCGAGATTTACAGCGAGCTCAATCGCCTGGTGTACGAGGACGCGCCGGAGATCATCCTGTCCTACCAGAACTACACACGCTACGAGCCACTGTACCTGCAGGGCTGGTTCGGCGGTCTCAACCAGAACCCGCTCTTGAATAGCAACACCAACAACTACTACTTCTACGAACTCTCGAAGCAGTGAGCGAACTCCTCGGTTGACGAGTTGCCAGAGCAAGGCAGGGATCGGCTTGCCGGTCCCTGCCAATCCGAACCGACGAGGCAGAACATCCTTGAAGACCCCCGAAGCGGAGCGAGCAGGGCTACGCCCCGCCAGGTGGGCGTAGCTCCGCCCCGCTTCGGAGATCGGTGAGAATGTCCGCCTCCAACGTAGATGCGTCTGGCGCCCGAGGTGCACGATGTCCGATAACCAAGAACCGCAAGCCGGCGCCGGCGCCTCGGCCTCTTCCCTGTCCTCTCCGCCGGAAGCGAGGCAGTTCGATTTCTGGATCGGCGAGTGGAATCTCACCTGGGCGGAAGGCGGCAGGGGCGCCAACAGTATTCGGGCGATTCTGAATCGCCGCGTCACTCTCGAGAACTTCGACGGCAGCCCGTCGACGCCGCTGCAGGGAATGAGTGTGTCGACCTACAATCCCCGCCTGGGTAAATGGCAGCAGACCTGGGTCGATAACCAGGGCAGCTACCTGGATTTCGTCGGAGAGTTCAAAGACGGCAAAATGGCGCTGCAGCGGGAAGCCGTGATCGACGGCGAGGAGATCGTGCAGCGCATGGTCTGGTATAACATCACCCGCGACGAATTGGAGTGGAACTGGGAGCGATCGGACGATCGAGGGAGAACCTGGAAGGTGTTGTGGCACATTCATTACAGGCGAATATCTTGAATCCGGAATCAGCATCCTGAGCGGAGGCTCGGCGCTCCGCTCAGGATGCTACGCGTCTCAATAAGGAGTTCGCTATGTTTGCCTACATCGTTCGGCGTCTGCTGATGATGCCCTTGCTGTTGTTCGGCGTGACGCTGCTGATCTTCGGTATGATCAGCCTGCTGTCGCCTGAAGAACGGCTGGCGCTGTATCTGCGCGACGTCCCGCGCAACGAACAACAGGCCGAGACGCTCATCCGAAAATACGGCCTGGATCAACCTTTCTTCGCCCAGTATGGCAACTGGCTGTTCGGACGCGAAGTCGACGATCCGATCACCGGTCAGAAGGTGATCAGCGGCGGCATTCTGCGCGGCGACTTCGGCTATTCGCGGACCGGATCGGACACAATCGCCAACGTGATCAAACGCCGCTTCCCGGCCACGTTGGAACTCACGCTGTGGAGCATCGCGCCGGTCATCGGCGTGGGGGTGGCGATGGGCGTGCTGTCGGCCGTGCATCACAACAAGCTGGCCGATCAGATTTTACGCGTCGTCAGCATCATCGGCTGGTCGTTCCCCGTGTTCGTGTTCGGACTGCTGGCGCTGATGCTGTTCTATGCGCGGCTGCAATGGTTTCCACCAGACAACCTGTCCGACTGGGCGAGTCAAGTTGTCGGAACCCCGGCTGCTTTCACCCGCTACACCGGCATGAATACGCTCGATTCGCTGCTCAATGGCCGCCTGGACATTTTCCTGGACGCGCTGCGCCACATGGTGCTGCCCATCCTGACGCTGGCCTACGTCCAGTGGGCCTTGCTGCTGCGCATCACGCGATCGTCGATGCTAGAATCGCTGAAGCAGGACTACATAACGACCGCCCGATCCAAAGGGCTGGCCGAACAAGTCGTCGTGAACCGGCACGCCCGGCCCAACGCGATGATCCCGGTGGTGACGGTCAGCGGCTTCACGGTCGTCGGCCTGCTGAACGGCGTGGTCATCACCGAGACCATCTTTAACTATCCGGGCATCGGCTCGGTGGCGGCCCAGGCCGCGGCGCAGCTGGACGTGCTCACGGTGTTGGGCTTTACGCTGTTCAACGGGGTTATTCTGCTGGTCGCCAACCTGGTGGTCGATGTGCTGTACGCCGTCGTCGATCCGCGCGTCCGGCTGAGTTAGTGGATTGGAAGTTGGAAGATGGAAGTTAGACATTGGAGGCGCCCGCCTCCAACTTCCAACTTCGAGGAGGTTACACATGGCCGTTGCAGCCGAAGCCCAACCGATAGAAGTTGCTGCTGTCCCGGTCTCCCGCAAGCCGCCGAGCCTGGTCCGGCAGATGCTGTCGAATCGGCTGGCAGTGGCCGGCTTCATCGTGCTGGGATTCTTTGTCTTCGTGGCGCTGGCCGCGCCGCTGCTGGCCCCGCCGCCGGCCAACGCGCGCGACCCGATGAAGATCCCGCGCGACGGCTTCGGCACGGTGCCGCTGCCGCCCGGCACGGACTGGGGGCGCAACGCGCCGCCGCTGCCGTTCTGGTGGCAGCCGCTGACCGGTCTGGACCACTGGACGCATCCGTTCGGGGTGGCCAGCGGGGGCTGGGACATCTATTACGGCATCGTGTGGGGCACGCGCACGGCTTTTCTGTCCGGTCTCGTCATCACCTTCTTCACCGTGACGATCGGCGTGATCGTCGGAACGGTATCGGCCTATTATGGCGGCGTGGCG
>JBOGUH010000047.1:0-3325 GCA_050695975.1 Anaerolineae bacterium | reverse complement strand
CACATGCACAGCACCGCCTCCGATGGTCTACTCTCGCCATCGGAGGTCGTTCGTTCCGCGCGCGATTTGGGACTGACCACGATTGCGCTGACCGACCACGACACGACCGACGGCGTGGCCGAAGCTCAGGCCTCCGGACGCGAACTCGGCGTAGATGTGATTGCCGGAGTGGAAATCAACAGCGAAGGCGAATACGGCGATGTCCACTTCTTGGGCTACTTCGTCGATCCAGCGAGTGGGATGCTCCAGGAGAAGCTGCTGGACATCCGCGATGCGCGCGTGGGTCGCGCCAGGGGCATGCTCAAGAAACTGGCCGAAATGGGCATGCCGGTGGCCTGGGCACGCGTCCTCGACATCGCGGGTGACGCCTCATCGATCGCGCGGCCGCACATCGCGCGCGCGCTGTTAGAGGCCGGCTACATCGCATCGATTCAGGAGGCCTTTGACAAGTACATCGACAACAACGGCCCGGCCTACGTCAATCGCCTCCGGTTGACACCCCAGGAGACGATCGACATCGTTCATGCTGCCGGCGGGCTGATCGTGTTGGCCCACCCGCCCCGCGCGGGGACGGTTGATCTGATCCCGATGCTCCAGGACCTCGGCCTCGACGGCATCGAAGTGTACTATCCGGAGCATACACCGGACGAGATCGCATTGTTGGAAAAAATCGCTGCCGATCGCGGGTTGCTGATGACCGGCGGCAGTGACTTCCACGGTTGGAACGACGGCGTCCATGCGAACCTGGGTGATATGTACGTCCCGCCCGAGTGCGCCGATCGGCTGCGCGATCGCGCAGTAGGAGGCGTCTCTCGAAGATCCCCGTAGCGTAGCGGAGGGGACAGACGCCGACCATGAGCGCAAGACTTGATATTTTGAGGCTCGATCTGCTGGCGACTCGCCACGATCTTCTGGCGCTGATCGACGCGCTGGCGCCGGGCGACCTGTCTCGCCCGACCCACAATGGCTACCGCGATGTGCACGACACGCTTGCGCACCTGGCCAGCGCCGAGAGTGGGCGCCTCCTTCTCACCCAAACCTGCCTGTTGATCTATCCCCTCAGCGTTCCACAGTTCGTGATCAACCTGGTCAACGCACTCAACGTCGGCGCGAAGAAGCGCAAGTCGATCGAGGCATTGAAACACGATCTGGAATCGGGACGCGCGCAGGTGTGGCGATGGCTGGATCGGCTGCCTGAGGCAGACCTCGATCGCCGAGTAAACGATCCCATCCACGGCCGGCGGATGCTAGGAGACGTGATCCGGCTGGGACACGCCGGCCACGAGCGCGGGCATATGGAGGAGATCCGGCGCGCGCTCTCCCACCCCTAACCCCTCTCTAGTAAATACGCTCCAGGTCCGCGTCCCCGCGTGCCGCTGGCGCAGCCAACCGCGAGGTATGTCCTGAGCGAAGCCGAAGGAACGCGGTTGGAGAGCCTGGAAACCCTCGTTCGTCCAGCAGTTAAACTGCTGGACAAATAATGTCTGCGCGAACTCAACCCAAAGACGGAGACAATTCAGCCCAAAGGCCGTTCTCATCGACTGTGATCCGGTGTAGGATTGCGTTCATCCTCGGCAACACAGCGAAGGAGGCATGTTATGCATGCGCGAAGCGGCGCAGCCTTTTGGGCGCTGGTCTTGATCGCCATCGGTGCGATCTTCTTGCTGCAAAACCTGAACATCTTGTCGGGCAATGTCTGGGGCACGATCTGGCCGGTGTTCCTGATCCTGCTCGGTGGATGGCTGCTGCTAGGGAATTTCACGCGGCGCAGCAGCGGGGCGACGACTGTGCAGCCGATCCCGCTCGACGGCGCGCGCCAGGCGCATCTCGCCGTGCATCAGGGCGCTGGACGGCTGAACCTGGGCCCCTCGTCCGACCCGGCCACACTGGTCAGCAATACGGTCGATAGCGATCTGGAGCAAACCGTACGCCGCGAGGGCGATCGGCTCGACGTGACACTGCGCCAGGAGCGCGATTGGACGTTTTGGATGTGGCCGTGGAACTGGGGTTCGGGATTGCACTGGACGATGAACGTCAATCGCGAGGTGCCGCTGTCGCTAGACCTGCACACGGGCGCGAGCCAGGCCAACATCGATCTGCGCGACCTCAAGGTGAATAGCCTCAAACTGGATATAGGGGCCAGCACAGTCGATCTAACCCTACCGGCTATCGGACACGTGACTGGACGGATCAAAGCCGGCGCAGCGACCGTGCGCATCCGCGTACCGGATGGAGTGGCAGCGCGCATCCGGGCATCGCTCGGCGCGGCCACGCTGAACGTGCGAGGCACACGCTTCCCGTGGCAGGGCGGCATGTACCAGTCGCCCGATTACGACACGGCGGCGAATCGCGTCGACCTGGACATTGATGCCGGCGCGTCTACGATCGATGTAACGTAAGTCTGCCTATCAACCAATAGGCGGGTGGCGAATCTTACTGACCTCACTCCGTCCCTCGATTTGGGGCTACGGTGGGGATTTCATCAGCAGAATGGAGGAAATAGATCATGAGCGAGCAACCTGAAACAAAGCAGACGAGCCACAGGGAAGAGTTCTCTGTCAGTGGCGAAAAACTCCTGAGCGAGATCAAGCGGCTGGTCAACGAAGGCAACATCCGCCGGATCGTCATCAAGCAGGGTGATAAGACGTTGATCGAGATCCCGCTGACGATCGGCGTGATCGGCATCGCGCTGCTGCCCGTGTGGGCGGCCATTGGCGCGATCGCCGCGCTGGTCACCGAATGCACCATCGTCGTCGAGAAGGTTGAGTAGGGACGACTCGCGATTCGCCCCAATCGAACGCACGCGCCTGTCCATCCGGCAGGCGCGTGTTGTCGTTCCTATGAGTGAGTTGCGCCGTGGGCGAAGACAGGTACAATGTCGGCTGGGGGAACCTCAAACCGGGGGGCATATGGGAGCCGCATCCACGCCGACGCCGAAAGACGTCGAGCGCGCGCTGAGGCGACTGACCGCCGATCAATTCGCCCAGGTCTGTAGTGAAATCGGAATCTTGGAAGTGACGCTGCCCGGCAGCACGCAGGCAGACCAGGCGTCTGCTCTGGTCGAGCGAACGTATGGACATCCCGATTTCACTGCGCTGGTTCGCGCCATCAATCGTATCGATCCGCAGGCCTGGCGCGCGGCCCCGGTGCGCGGGACGTTGCCATCACTCATGGCCGGCGTCGGCGCGTTCGCAGCGATCATTGCCATCGGTGGATTAGTGCTGGTGTTGGTCTTGAGCGGATCCGAGCAGGCTGCGCAGGCGACTCCAACGCCGACGCACACCCCGGCGCCTACCCGCACCCCCGTCCCGACCTTTACCTATAC
>JBOGUH010000046.1:0-5904 GCA_050695975.1 Anaerolineae bacterium | reverse complement strand
GTCCGAAGGACATGGGGACTCCGCTCAGACTGCGCCCTGAGCCTGCCGAAGGGATGCGCCCGCCGCGCCCCTGAGCGCTCCTGAGCGATAGCCGAAGGACGAAGGGCGAAGGATGCGGTATCTGCGTAACGTGAGTGATAACAGGGCTCAATCCAAAGTCTGTGGCGATTCGTAAAGGTAGATGATTCGGCGCATCGCGAGCAGTCGGCTTCTCGTTTTGCGCCGTGGTCGGTTATAATCCCAACGCGCGATACACAGCCCAAAGCCACACGCGGGGAAGGGGAGAGAATGATCAGCGCAACCCGCCGGCCGTTCGTTGGCTTGATTGCCGTGGCCGTCGTCCTTTTTCTGAGTGCCTGTTCAACGACCAGCGAACCGAGGAGCGCTGGCGTGCCGGCGGCGTCGCCTTCGCCTGGCCCGACGGCCATTCCCGTTCAGTCTGCTCCGACTTCCACGCTTGAACCGCTGGCCGATTCTTCGGCGCCGCCAACATCCTCGTTCGATCCCAATTTCTGCCCGCTGACCGGTCTGCCCGTCGAGGGGATCGATTGGACGCAGCGCCGGGCGATCCTGGTGCAGATCGGCAACTCGCCGCCGGAACGGCCACAATCGGAATTGGCGCTGGCCGACGTCGTCTTCGAATATCTCACGGAAGGCGGCATCACGCGCTTCTCGGCCGTGTACCTGTGCCGGGACGCGACCCACATCGGTCCGGTGCGCAGCGGGCGGCTGATCAACCTGGACAACGTGCCGATGCTGAACGCGATCTTCGTTCACGTCGGCGCCAGCGACGGTGTGCTCGCCCGCCTGCACGCCTCCGAAGTGAATCAAGCCAAGTTCGATGAGTACGTCGGCGATCCGGGTATCACGCGCATCACTGCGCGCCAGCCGCCGTTCAACGCGTATACCTCGACCGAGTTGATCTGGTCATTGGCGCGGGAACGCGGCTGGCTACCGGGCGCGCAGACGACCGTCTTGAAGTTCAGCGACACGACCCCGTCAGGCGGCAGCCCTGCGGGGCAGATCGATCTGCCGATCCGGCCCGGCGTGACAGACGTATCGTACGCCTACGACAGCACGACGGGGATGTACCTGCGCAGCATGGGCGGTTTCCCGCACGCTGACCTGTCAACCGGCAAGCAGCTGACCGCTGCGAACGTGCTGGTGATTTACGCTGCGCATACCCATACGGACATCGTCGAAGACAGCCTGGGATCGCGCTCGGTCCAGATCGATCTGGCTGGTGGTGGCCGTGCGCAACTGCTGCGCGATGGGCAGGTGTACGAAGGCGCCTGGTCGCGCCCCGACGCGCATGCGTTCTTCGAGTTGAAGGATACGTCGGGAAGTTCGCTGCTGTTGAAGCCTGGTGTCACCTGGATTCAGATTGTGCCCACCGATTTCGCAGTTGTGATCAAGTAGAAACCACAGGTTGAATCTTTTAGCATGTTGATCTCGCGCTCAATCATTTCCGATCAACAGCTGTCGATTGCGCGGCTGATCGTCCACAGCTTGCAGGTCGATGTGGATCGCCTGTCTGTCGAGGCGGCCTTGACCGCGTGTGGCGAGTCGGCATCTGTGTTGGCGCCTGGAGTGTCGGCATCTGGAGATGCCTCCTACATCGATGCCTCCGGCTGGTCGTTTTTCTTCGACATGGCCGATGGTCACGCGGTGACCCCACTGATCGCCGATCGCTGGCGAACGCTCGGCGTGCTGGATCGTGTGCCGATCGATGTGCGCGAGCGGCTGCTGAAAGCTTACCGCGACAATGCCGAGCGGAGCGCGCATATCCGCCGCGAAGTGATCGAATACTGGCAGGCGATCGCCGGCGCCGGCATTCCGGCGATTCTGCTCAAGGGCTGGCCGCTGGTTGAGGCGCTGCATGAATCGCCCGCGCTGCGCCTGATCAATGACGTGGATCTGCTGGTGCCGGCCGATCGCGCGCATGACGGTTTAGCCGCCCTGGAACGGGCCGGCCTCGAACCCTTGCCGCACAATCGAGATGCCTGGTTCGCGAAACATCTGCCGGCATACTGGCGTTTAAACGGCCGCCCGGTCACCCGTCCGCCGGCGAATATGTACGATCCCATGCACCCACGACCGGTTGAATTACACGTGCAAGTGTGGGAGCGGAACTTCCGCGGGCTGGGCCTGCGCGATCCGGCCGGATTCTGGGAGCGCAGCCGGGTGGTAAATGTGGCCGGTTGCCCGATGCGTATTCCTTCTAGCGAGGATGCGTTGATCCACCTGTGCGTGCATTGGGCCTGCCACTGGATCGAGCGCGAAGCCCGGCTGAACCAACTCGTCGATTTGGATCGTTTCATGCGCAAGTTTGGCGATCAAGTCGACTGGCAGGTGATCCTCGCCACCAGCGACGCGGCGCGCGCGACGCGCTTCGTGGACGCCGCGCTCAGCGTCGCCCGAAATTTGCTGGGAACGCCATCCCCCCCGGCCCCTGTCCGCGATCGACTGCGTGCCGGCTGTCCGCCCAAACTGCGTGAATGGATCGATCGGCGCGCCGCCGACGACGTGGCGCTGATGGACTATCGCCACCCGGACAAAGGCGCCGCGTACGTCCTGACCTGGTTGTGCGCTCAGACGATCCGAGAGAGGTTGGGCATGGTGCGTTACGCACTGCTCCCGCCGCGCGAATTCATCATTGGGCGATACGGGCTTAAACGACGTTGGCTGGCAATCCCGTTCTATGTTCCGTATGTGCTGAGCCGGACGTTCAGTTACGCATGGCCCTTCGCGCGCGCGCTGACACGGATTGCAGATTTCGGAATGCGGAATGCGGAATAGACCGTTCCCGGCGGCAAACAAATCTGGCGCGGAACCAAGCATACTAGGGTGGGCTGCGTTGCCAGTCGTATCGCTGCTTGTCATTTTCAACCTGCGGCGGCTTTTGTTCACACTCACAGCGTTGTATCGGAGTGTCAGCTCATCTGCCCCAGATACGCAGCGGAGTGGGGTCAGCCAGCAAAATCCAATATCCGAAATCCGCAACCCCGCAGAGCACCCCGCGGAGCGGAGGGCAACCCCGCCGAGCGGGGCGCAAGCAGGCACGGGCGCAAGCAGTCCACAATCTGTGTTAATCCTTGTCCCCTGTCGAAACGAAGCCGCCACGCTGCCGGGCCTGATCGACAGTCTGGCCCGGCTGAACTATCCGGCCAATCGGCTGCGTGTGGCGTTGATCGATGATGGATCGCGCGACACGACGCGTGTGCTGATCGAGTTGGCTGCCGAGAAGTCGCCAGGCTGGTGGGCGATCGCTTACGAGTCGAATCGCGGCAAACCCCAAGCTCTGAATGATGCGTTGGCACAAATTGGCTTCGGCGACGTGATCGTCATATATGATGCCGATCACCGGCCCGAGTCTGATTCGCTCAAACGCCTGGTCGCCGCATTCGACGATCCGGTTGTGGCCGGCGCGAGCGGGCGCACCCTCCCGATCAACCCTACCGCCAGCCTGCCGGCCTACTATGCCACGGTCGAGAGCCTGGTGCACCAGATGATCACCATGCAGGCCAAAGATCGGCTCGATCTCGCTCCGGCGCTGCTCGGATCGAACTGCGCCTATCGACGGAGTATGCTGGAACAGGCCGGCGGGTTTCGGCGTGGCTCGCTGATAGAAGACGGCGACCTGACGCTGGCCTTCGCCCGCCTGGGCTACCGGCTGCGCTTTGTGCCGGAGTCGATCGCCTGGCATCAAGTACCCGAAACGGTCGATGGCTACCTGCAGCAGCATGTGCGCTGGGCGCGCGGCTTCAACGACGTGGCGCGTCATCACGTTGGCGCGACTCTGGCCCGTCGACGGCTGCCGCTGCGGCTACGCGTCGAGTTGGCGTTGTTCGCTTTGGGGTACCTGGATCGGCTGGCGCTGCTGTCGGCGATCGGGATGAAAGTCGCCGATCGGCTATTCGGCCGCATCTTCCGTTTCCCGACAGTCATGTTGCAGATCGCGCTGGCGATGCCGTTGCTTCAAATCTTATCGGTGTTTATCTCCGAGCGCATGCCGCGATCGATGTGGATCCGCATGCCGGCCATCCCGCTCTTGTTCGGTTTGGATGTGCTGGCCGCCCTCCGCGCGGCGATCGATTCTGTGCTGAACCGACCGCGCTTGTGGACGAAGACGAGACGAATCAGCGAGTCAGCGAAGCCATCGCTCGCGGCGGGTCCGTCCCATCCCACTCCGCTGCGCGTCGGGGACCTTCGGCAGGGAGGCTTCGCGCTGACTCGCCACTTGGTTGCCGAGTCGCGGACTCGGCAAGAGCAGAGAGAGTCAGCGAATCGATAGGTAATGGATCACGCATCGCGCATCACGCATCACAAAATCCGCGTTTCGGTCGTCATCCCCGTCCGCAACGGCGGCCCGAATTTTCGCCGCTGCCTGGATGCCCTTCGCGCGTGCGATCTGCCGTCGCACGAAGTCATCGTCGTTGATGACGGCTCAACCGATGGCTCCGCGCAGGTCGCACGCGAGTGGGGTGCGCGTGTCCTATCGACGCCGCATCTGGCCAGCGGCCCGGCCGAGGCGCGCAACATCGGCGCGCGGGCAGCCTCCGGCGATGTCGTGTTGTTCGTCGATGCCGACGTGGCGCTTCGCCCCGATGCGCTCGGCCGCGTCGCGCGCAATTTTGAATCCGACCCAGACCTGACTGCGTGTTTCGGATCATACGACGACGACCCGGCCGCGGCGAACTTCCTCTCGCAATACAAGAACCTGTTTCACCATTACGTGCACCAATCGGCGCGCGCGGACGCCTCGACGTTCTGGGCCGGCTGCGGCGCGATGCGGCGCGACGCCTTTCTATCAGCGGGCGGCTTCAGCCGGCGCTACCATCGCCCGGCGATCGAGGACATCGAGCTGGGCTACCGCTTGAAAGCCGCCGGCTGCACCCTGCGCTTGGACAAAGACCTCCAGGGAAAGCATCTCAAGAAGTGGACATGGCGCTCGTTGCTGCGATCCGACATCTTCGATCGGGGCGTGCCGTGGACCGAGCTCATCCTGCGCGATGGCGCGTTCGTCAACGATCTCAATTTGCAGACGCACAATCGCATCAGCGTAGTCACGCTGTACCTGCTGCTGGTTTCTTTGGCTGCGGGGCTGGGCTGGCCGATCGTGTGGACTGCTGCGGCTGGGTTGGCGATCCTCTTGTTGGCGCTCAACCGGCCGGTCTATCGGTTCTTCGCGGCGCGGCGCGGTCTGTCCTTCGCGCTGCGCGTGATTCCAGTACATTGGTTGTATTACGGGTATAACGGTGTGTCGTTTATGATGGGGGTGGGGCGGCATCTTCTTAAATACGGGAGTTTGGCAACAGCCATATGTGGCGTCCGGAGTGCAGGCTTCAGCCTGCGAAGGCCGAAACTATGGCGGCCTGAAGGCCGCACTCCGGCGATTTGCCAAAGTCCAGTTAAGTATTGGCGCCTGGCGGGGGATCGGCATCTGGAGATGCCTCCTACACAGATGCCTCCTACACACACGCCTCCTACACGGATGCCGCCGACAACAACCGTCATGCCCTTGATGATATTGATCCTGCTGATCGCCGCTGGCTTCCGCTTCGCCAATTTGGGATACCACAGTTTCTGGTACGACGAACTATTGCAAGTGACGATTGCGGCGCGGGGTATCCCGACCCTCGTGTCGCAACTCGGCGAGCATGCAGCCATGCCGCTGGATTACTTCGTCACGCACGCGGTCCTCTCCGTCGGGAGGAGTGAATACCTGCTGCGCTTTCCGGCGGCGTTCTGGGGGATGCTCACGCTGCCGCTGGTGTATCAGATCGGACAGCGGATGTTTGGCCGGGCCGTGGGAGTGGGTGCGGCGCTGCTGCTGGCGCTGTCGGAGCTGCACGTGTTCTATACGCGGGAGATGCGGCCGTATGCGCTGTTCACGTTCCTGGT
>JBOGUH010000045.1:0-5858 GCA_050695975.1 Anaerolineae bacterium | reverse complement strand
GAATAAACCTCGCAACAACCCACCTCCGCCCATCACATTTGACTTGGATGAGAAAGCGAGGCGCGTTTCAACACTCGCGCCTACCCGCCTTCAGGGCCAATAGTAGCTTGTCCTGATCCACCGGCAGACTCATCACCCTGACGCCGCACGCGTTGTAAATCGCATTCGTGATTGCCAGCGTGGTCGGGATGCTGGCAATCTCGCCGACGCCCTTCGCACCCCACGGCCCATCCGCCGTTTCGTCTTCGACGATGAACGAAGTGATCTTCGGCGCCCAGTACTCGTGCAGCGCTTTCGGTTCGCACCCTTCAGGCTTGCTCAGCATGGCCGCGTCGCCCAGCGCGACTCACTCCTGCTCAAAGTGTGTCCCCAGCGCGGATGGCGGGTCGCTGCGCAGGACGCCCCTCAGCGCGGGCAGCCGATCCAGCAGCCGCCCGATCGAGTCGCTATACACGAGGAGCAGCGTAAGGATCATCAATGGGAATGGCAGGATCGGCAGCACTTGTGACAATGTCGGCACGACTGACTGCAACTTCAAGGCCAGCGTCTGCAAGCTGCCGAAGAGGTATGCGCCGAACGCCACGCGATACGGGTGCCACCCGCCAAAGATGACGATGGCCAGCGCGATCCAGCCCAGGCCGGCAGTGTGCCGATACGACCAGCCCAGCTTCACGTCGAGCGAATAGGCCGCGCCGCCAATCCCAACCAGCGCCCCGCCGATCGCCGCATAGATGTAACGCATCCGGTTGACCGAGACGCCGCGCGCGTAGGCCGCCTCGGGCCGTTCGCCAACGCCTTGCAATTCCAGCCCGCGCCGGGTTTTGAACATGAACCAGTAGACTGCGAAGATCGTCACGAAACTGGCGTATACAACTAGATTGTGATCAAACAAGATTGGCCCGATGAGCGGAATATCCTTCAGCACCGGGATCGACCGGTGCGGCACCGACGGGCCTTGAATACGCACGAACGGATTGCCCAGAAACGAACTCAAGTCGGTGCACAGCAGCGTCAAGACGAATCCGACTGCGACCTGGTTCAAACGCAGCGCAACGCTGGCGTAGGCCACCAGCAGCGCCACCAGCATTGAGACGAGCATCGCTGCCAGGAAGCCGGCCCACACGTTGCCAGTCACGAAGGCGGTGGCGAAGCCGGTCATCGCCGAGAGCAAAATGCTCCCGTCGAGCGACAGGTTGATCACGCCAGCCTTCTCTGTGATCGCCTCACCGATCGTGGCAAAGATCAGCGGCGCTGAAGCAGCCAGAATGGAGGCAAGTGCAGCTTCCATACGTCACTCCACAAAGGATGAAGGATGAATGCATTTCATCCTTCATCCCTCATCCTTCTGCCGTTCCCCTGCCAACCCTGCGCCAACAGCACAAACAAAACCAGCACGCCCTGAAGCACCCCACCCACCGACGAATCGAGGTTGAGCCGCAGCTGCAGCTGCGTGCTGCCGACCGTGATCATGGCGAAAAACAGCGCGATGGGCGCGATCCACGTCGCGCGGAAGCCGGCCAATAGCGCCACCAGGATTCCGAGGTAGCCATAGCCTCCTGACACAGCCGGCACAAGTTTGTGATGAAAACCGGTAGCCTGTATTGCGCCAGCCAGCCCGGCGAACGCGCCGCACAGTCCAAACGCGGCCAACATATAGCGATCGGTCGGAACGCCCAATAAGAATGCCGATCGCGCGTTGTTGCCCATGGCCTTCAGCCGCAACCCGAAGAACGTCCCGCGCAGCAGAATGTATACGACGATCACCGCCGCGATCGCCAGTCCGATCGCCAGCGGAGCCAGGCGCAGCCCTTCGAGCGTGGGCAGCCACGCCTCGCGCGGGAAAGGTTCGGTGCCGCTCGTGGAAGCGATGCCGGCCCGCTTCCATGGCCCGATAATCAAGTAGATCGTCAGGCCAGTGGCGACGAAGTTTAGCCCCAGCCCCCCAAAGATTTCGCTGACTTTCCCGAACGTCCGCAACGCGCCGACGAGGAGTCCCCACGCGGTGCCGCCGATGATCCCGCCGGCCAGCGTGAGTGGGACGAGCACGGCGCCGGGGGCCGGCACTTCTCGGGCCACCCACGCCGCAGCGAGCGCGCCGAACACGATCTGCCCCTCGATGCCGATGTTCCACAGCCCGGCCGTGAAGGTGATCAGCAAGCCGGCCGCGCACAACACCAGTGGCACCCACGCCATCAGCACGTCCGATGATTTTTCCGGCGTCCCGAAGGCTCCCTCGAACAGCAATTGAAATGCCTGTGCCGGCGACGCGCCGATCAAAGCCAGCAGCAGACCCGCAAAGGCCAGCGCCAGACCCACCGGCAGCAAGCCCAATCCCGCTCGTTTCAACACCATTATGCTCTTACTCCATACCCAATCACGTTATCACGTCGTTACGTATCACGACTCTACTGCAAAAAGGTTGTTCCGCACAGGTTTTCACCGCTGAGACGCGGAGTTCGCTAAGTTTTTCTAGGCTTTCTCTGCGTGCTCGGCGTCTCTGCGGTGCGCTTCCCACTTTTTCAGTGGAGCCGCATCACGCTTCACGCGATCTGTTTGCCCCCGATCAGATGGCCCAATTGGTCGAGCGCGGTCTCGGCGGCACGCAGAATTTGGAGCACGCGCCCCGCGAAGAAGACCATAATGCGATCGCTGTACTGGAGCAGTTCGTCCAGGTCGGCGGAGGCGAACACGATCGCTGTGCCGTGGGCGCGCCGGGCCAGCAACTGTACCCACACCCAGTTTGCGGATTCGATGTCTAGCCCGCGCGTGGGGTGTTCCATCAACAGCAACTTTAACTTTGGCGGGAACATCGCCAACAATAGACGCTGCTGGTTGCCACCTGACAACGCCTCAGCCGTGGAAGTGGGTCGCCCCTTGATATCGTTGAATTTGATCACGTCTTCGGCGCGCTGATGCGCGCCTGCCCTATCGACGAAAAAGCGCCGGTCACCACTGGTCAACACTAGATGTTCCGTCAGCGTCATCCCGGCGACTAGCCCTTCTTCGAGCCGCCCGGCTGGCAAATAGTGGATGCCGGCCGATAAGAACTCGCGATAAGAATGCCCGGTCAGGTCGCGCTCGCCGATGCGCACACGGCCCGTGCCCGGCCGCAGCAGGCCGGCACACGAGCGCAGCATCGTGCGCTGGCCGCTGCCCTCCAGCCCGGCCAGGCCGATCACTTCACCGGCCTTCACCGTGAGCGATAGATCGTTGATCGACAACAGGTTGTCGCGCAGGCTGACGTGCTCGAGCTGTAGCACCGGCTCTCCCAGCTTGACCGGCAGTCGCCCGCTCACGAAGACGACCTGCCCGAACATCATTTCGACCAGCCGCTCGGCGGGGCAGGGCACATTCATTTCACCCACAACTTTTCCTTGCCGCATCACGGTGACCCGGCTGCACAGTTCTTCGACTTCCTCCAGCTTGTGGGACACAAAGATCACGCTCTTGCCTTGTGCGGCGAGCGCGCGCAGCGTATCGAACAGCTTGACGCGTTGCGGAGCCGAGATGCCGGTCGTCGGCTCGTCGAGGATAAGGGCACGTGCACCCAGCCACAGCAGCCGGACGATCTCCAGCTGCTGCCGCTCGCCCACCGTCAACGCCCGGGCCGGCGCGTCGGGATCGAGCGCGAAGCCGAATTGATCGCACAGCCGCTTGAGTTCACGCCGCGCCGTGGATCGGTCGAGACGCATCGATCCCGAACTGCCCAGCAGGAAGTTGTCGATCACCTTGAACGGAAGAAAGACGAGCGGGTCTTGGTGCAGCATGCCGACACCGTGGCGGACCGCGTCGGCCGAAGAGGCGATGCGGACCGGATTCCCGTCAAGGATAATCTCACCTGAATCGGCGATGAGAAAACCCGACAGCACCTTCATCAAAGTGGATTTGCCCGCGCCGTTTTCACCGAGCAGCCCGTGCAGCGTGCCGGCCTCCACGGTCAGCGTTACGCCGTCATTGGCGCGCACCGGTCCGAAGTGTTTGTGGATGTTTCGCAGTTCGACGCGCATAATGGCTTATCGCTGATAGCCTATCGCTTATGGCTTTTGGCAGATGGCCGATAGCAACTGCTACCGGCCATCCGCGATATGCGATACTCTATACGCTATCGGCTACTCGCTGGTGCTGGCGCCGATCATGCCTTCTAGCAGCTGCGGCATATACCAGATTTGCAGGTCGGTGGCGACTTCGCCGTCCTTCAGAAATACCGAACCATCCTGGTAGTTCAGCGGACCTGTGAACAGGTTGATCGACCCATCGGCCAGGCCGGCGATGAATTCGTCGAGCTGTGCTGCGTTCTCTTCGGATAGCCCTTCGTCCTTGACGAAGCCGACCGCGCTGGTGTCTCGATCGTTGATGTCACTCCAATCGGGTCCATTCCACTCCCACGTGGCCTCGAAGGCGCCATCCATGACGGCCTGAGCGACCTGCAGGTAAGCCGGCCCCCAGTTGAAGTACGGCACGCCCAGGCAAATAAATGGCGCCTCCTCGCACGCGCCTTCAAAGTCGTACGGAACGGCCCACACGCTTTCGTCCGCAGCGGCCCGCTGGCCAGCGACGACCAGCCCTTCGGTTGTGTCGATACCGGAGATCACGACGTCGGCCTTCGAATCGAAGAACTCGTTGGCGACCTGGGTCGGATCGAGCGTGACGCCCGGGATATTGAACCAGAAGCCGATCCAGTTGACGGTGAAGGTGAGATCGGCCGGGTCTTCGTTCCGATAGTTTTCCCAGCAATACTTCGCGCCGAGATAGGCCGAATTTGTCAGGCGGCGCGTCTCGTCATTGATCAGCGGTCCCAGGTATCCGATGGAACCGGTCTGGGTGGTCAGCGCCGCCGCGCAGCCGGCGATCATCTTGCCGAATTCCATTCGGCCCATGATGTTGCCCAGGTTGGACAGATCGGCGAAGTCTTTACCCTCGGCCCACGCGCTGTCGCCGGAAGACCAGATCATCGGCACGTCCGGGTTTTGCTCGGCAGCCAGCAGAATGCCGTCTTTCATGTCGTCTGACGTAGCGAAGATTAACTTCGCCCCTTGCGCGATCATGTCACTGGCAACTTGCTCGACGGTCGTGCCGGGCCGATCGGCCGGATTGACCTTGTCGATCACGATCATCTTCGCGCCGAGTTTCTCTTCGACGTACTTGCCGGCTTCAAAGTGCGCCTGGCTCCAGCCGTGATCGTTCTGCGGGCCGACCAGGATCATGCCGAAGACAAACTGCTCCGGGGCCTGTGTCGGCTCAGGCGCCTTTGTGGGTTCCGGGGCTTTGGTTGCCGGGGGCTGTGTGGGCGCCGCGGGTTGAGTCGGCGGCTGCGTAGGCGTCGCCGCCGGCTGGCAGGCCGAGATGACCAGTGACAGGATGGTCAGCGCGGCCAGAATCGAATACAGCCTCTTCGTTGTCAACATAGTTGCTCCTCCTCAGTGAGCGGTATGGATAGAACGTTTCGACGGTATGTCCATCGGCTGCCGTGTATTTCCGTGCGCTGATCACCTCCCTTCAACTTTGCTCAAGTGAGTTCCCTGAGTTCCTTCAGTCCGTTTTGACTGCGCCCACTTCGCGGAGATAACGTTCCAGACGGGCGACGAAACGCTCAGCGTCGCTCACGACACGACGCGCATCGGCCTCTTTCAGCGGCTCACTTTCAAACGCGTATTCGCTGGCCTCGCGGAGGCGTCGTGCCTCGGTGTAAATCTTTCCATACTCGGCTTCGATCTTGCCTGTCTTGATCAGAGCTTCGCCGAACGCCGAATGCACGCCGGAATGTTTCGCGCGCTCCTGATCGTGCCACAACAGCGCGGCTGAGGCGACGTGAAACACCGTGTAATAAGCGCGAATGACCGCGCCGCGCCACTTGCCTG
>JBOGUH010000044.1:0-1829 GCA_050695975.1 Anaerolineae bacterium | reverse complement strand
CCCAAGCGCTGCGCATCGGCGAGCGGGATAACGGTGTTGATCTATGTGCGCGGACGGCCGACGTTTGGATCGAGACCGGCGAGCCACTCAGGCCGAGGCGGATCGGCCGCAGCTCGCGCATCGGCGTCGATTTCGCGCCTGAGCCGTGGCGCAGCAAGCCGTGGCGGTTCTTTGTGAAGGACAATCTGTTTGTGTCAAGTTAGTTCCCTCAGTTCCTTGAGTTCCCTTCTTAAGGAACTGAGGGAACTGAAGGAACTCAGGATAGCCACCACTCACAGGGGGTACCCATGAGTTTACTCGACGGCAAGAAAGCGCTGATCTTCGGCGTGGCGAATAAGGATTCGATCGCCTGGGGCATTGCCCGGATGCTGTACGAGCACGGCGCGACGATCGGCTTCTCGTCGATCGCCGATCTGCTCGAGCGGCGGGTCAGGCCGCTGGCCGAATCGATCGGATCGACCTTCGTCGAGCCGTGCGACGTACAAAGCGACGAGCAGATCGCCGAGGTGTTCGGCAAGTGGAAGGCGGCCCACGGCGATCTGGACATTCTGGTGCACGCGCTGGCCTTTGCCAACCGCGACGACCTGACCGGCCTGTTCGTCAACACGTCGCGTGAGGGCTTCAAGATGGCGCTCGACATCAGCGCCTACTCGCTGACCGCGCTGGTGAAAGCGGCCCAGGATCTGCTTCACGCCGGATCGAGCGTGATCACGATGACGTACTACGGCGCGGAAAAAGTGATCCCGCATTACAACGTGATGGGCGTGGCCAAGGCCGCGCTGGAAGCCAGCGTGCGCTACCTGGCCGCCGACCTGGGCCCGCGCGGCATCCGCGTCAATGCGATCAGCGCCGGGCCGGTGCGGACGCTGGCCGCGGTCGGGATCGCCGGGTTCAAGGACATGTACCGCCAATTCAAAGACTTCGCGCCGCTGCGCCAGAACATCACGCAGGAGGACGTGGGCAAGACAGCAGTCTGGCTGGCCAGCGATCTGTCCAGCAACGTGACGGGCGAAGTGGTGTACGTCGACGGCGGGGTCAATGTGCTGGGGTTAGTGGCGCCGGGCGAGAGTTAGAGTTGGGAGTTCGAGCTAGAACCCGCGTCCTGGTCCGCTTCGTGCGTCATCGCAGAGATGTGGTGGCTGGGCAAGAGTAGGAGATTAACCCGGAATCTCGATCACCTTCACTTCGCCGGTGGCCAGATCGACCAGGCAGCCGGAGCGAGACTGATAGCGCGGTCCGCTCAGCGCGCCGGGGTTGATGATGCGCGTTCTCCCTTGTTGTTCGTCGCGGCGGCGTAGCGTGTGGCCGTGAAAGATATAGTCGTACTCGCCGGACTTGGCCCACTGGTTGACCAGTTTCATGTCCTCGCCGCGGCACAGCCCAATGCGCTTCCCGTCGAGCGTGACGGCCATTTGCGTCGGCAGCGACGACTGGAGCCGCGATTTCTGCAGCGCGAGTTCCATCGCCGGCCAGTCGCGCTCGCGCTCGCCGCGCACGATGCTGATCTGCCAGGGCTTGAGCAGCTCCAGCGTATCGACCGAGCCCAGCCCGCCGCAGTGAAGCAGCCAGCGCGCCCCGCCGACCAGGAATCGATCGAGCAGTAGTTTCAACCCTTCGCGGTTATCACGCGTATCGGATGCCACGCCGATTTTCATATTGGTATATCACGACTCCCTACACGAATGCCTATGTGAACCAGAGGGATATATTGCTATGGTAGCTGCAAACACGAAAAACGGCGCCTATCGGATGCTTAATAGCCCTTTCAAGTGGGTAGGCGGCAAGTCACGCCTGCGAAGGCCGATTATTGATCTATTGCCCCACCATAC
>JBOGUH010000043.1:0-2067 GCA_050695975.1 Anaerolineae bacterium | reverse complement strand
GGTCACAACCCCAAAGACATCTCCAACAGTATCCATATGGCTGTCATGCCAGGCGGCCAGCGCATGCCGCTGCTTAAGACGATGCTCACCTCGGCCTGTGAGCGTGACTGCTACTACTGCCCCTTCCGCGCCGGGCGCGACTTCCGCCGCGCCACCTTCAAGCCAGACGAGATGGCTGGGGTCGTCAACCAGCTCGCGCAGAAGGGTATCGCGCAGGGCTTGTTCCTCAGCAGCGGCATCGCCGCCGGTGGACCGCGCACCCAGGACAGACTGATCGCCACCGTCGAGATTCTGCGGCAGAAGTATGCCTTCACCGGCTACGTTCACCTCAAACTGATGCCGGGCGCGGAAGAAGATCAGATCCGCCGTACCATGCAGATCGCCAACCGCGTGTCGATCAACCTCGAAGCGCCCAATGCCGATCGGCTGGCGCGCATCGCCCCGCACAAGATCATGATCGAGGAGCTCGTCAGGCCGCTGCGAATCGTCGAGCGCATCCGCCGCGAGAACGGCGGGCGTGGACCGAGCCAGGTCACCCAATTCGTCGTCGGCGGCGCGGATGAAACCGACGTCGAAATCCTGAAGACGGTGTCTTACCTGCACCGCGAAGTGCGACTGGCGCGCGCCTACTTCTCCGCCTTCCGGCCGCTGCGCGATACGCCGCTGGAGAATCACGCCCCCACCGATCCGCTGCGCGAGCATCGCCTGTATCAGGCCGACTTCCTGCTGCGACAGTACGGCTTCACGTTTGGCGATTTCGTTTTCGACGCAGCCAGCAACCTCCCGCTCGACGTCGATCCCAAGATCGCCTGGGCGCGGCTGCATCTTGTACATCACCCGATCGAATTGAACCGCGCCACGCGCGATGAACTGCTGCGCGTGCCGGGCATCGGCCCGAAGGGCGTCGAGACGATTCTGGCCGTGCGTCGCACAGGCCGCCTGCGCGACCTTGCTCACCTGCGCCAGCTGGGCATCCTCACCGAACGCGCCGCGCCGTTCATCCTGCTCGACGGGCGGCGCCCTATACATCAGCTCAACTTGTGGGGCTAGCGACAAACAACTATCAACCACGGAGTCACAGAGAACACAGAGAGTTTTATGGATCAGACTCAGTGCGCTCCGTGTCTCCGTGGTTATTTTCTTGCCAGGATAGGCCTTGAAGAGAGTTGAATGACGAAAAGCCCGTCTGTTGTTGTCTCCAAAGCAAAGCTCACCCGTGCGCGCGATCTGCGCTACCGGCGCAAGCCGTCGCTGCGATTGAAAACGCCGGCCGACGCCGTCCGCTTCGTCAACGAATTGGGCTTTTGCTTCTTGTGGCCGATCACCGGCGTCGAGATGCCCAGCCTGTGGGCGGCGGTTGCCGGCGATCGGCCCGTCGCCGACGAGCACGACGATCCCGGCCACGTCACCTGGGGCTGGAAAGATCAGTCACTCGACAAGCGTTGGTGGCATTACGCCAAACTGCTGCGCGGCAAAGCGACGCTGGTCTCGCTCGACACGCTGCCCTATTTCTACGCGCTCAGCGAGAACTTCGGCGGGCCGGACGACTACCTCGAAGAGTACCGCGCCGGGCGGTTGTCGATCGAAGCCAAGACGATCTACGAAGTCCTGCGCGACGGCGGCGCGATGGACACCGTGCGCCTGCGCCGCGAAGCGCGCATGTCGGCCGACTCCAGCAAGACGCGCTTCGAGAAGGCGCTGACCGATCTGCAAAAGGGGCTGAAAATCCTGCCGGTCGGCGTGGCCGAGGCGGGCGCATGGCGCTACGCTTTTGTGTACGAACTGGTCGATCGCTGGTTCCCCGATCTGCCCGCCTCGGCGCGAACCATTGCGCGCACACAGGCGCGCGTGACACTCGTGCGGCGCTACGTCGGGAACGTGATTGCCATCGCGCCTGCGGCAGTGACCCGTTTGTGGGGCTGGCGCAAAGACGAGACCGAGGCGGCCATCGCCCATCTGGTTGAGTCGGGTGAGATCGTCGCAGGGGTGAAGGTCGAAGGCGCGCCTGGAGAGCACATCGCTGCCGCGTCGATATTTAGGCAGTAGGCGCGAGCAGCTGCTCGCGCC
>JBOGUH010000042.1:0-4330 GCA_050695975.1 Anaerolineae bacterium | reverse complement strand
CGCTTTATCCGACACCGTGAAGCAATGTTCCACGACTCTGCGCGGATCGACATCGGCGACTTTCATGCCGGCCAGAACCGCCAGCCCATCGTGCAGCACACCGCGCAGAACGCCGTCGATATCCGAGACGACCGGCCACGCCCCCACCCTACCTATGACCTCGCCCTTTGTCACGCGCTCCCCAATCTTCTTCGATGCCTGAAACGCGCCATCACCCGGCGCGCGCAGCGCGCGCTTGGAATCCTGCCCGCCGATCGTTCCCGGCACGCCGGTATCCGCCTGCGCCGAACCCGCGTAGTACACGCGGCCCAGGTTGTGACCGCGGTTCGTCTCCACGACGGCGTGGCAATCGACGCCGGCCGTGAAGCCCGGACCGAGCGCCACCACAATCGGCGCGTCGCTGAGGCGTGTGCCCAGGTTACGCTTGGCGAGGATCGCGTCGATCAGAGCATCGGGTTGCAGGCGCGGCAGGACCGACGCATCGGGATCGACGAGCACAGGGATTTCGCCGCGATCCCAGATGGGATCGAAATCATCATCGATCCGCGTCAGCCGCGCTGTGGTATCTTCGACGACAATCGAGCCATCGTACACGGCAGAAGCAAAGCCAACCGCCCTGCGGATGACGGTCGGTTGAGTTGTCTCCAGGATGGCCACACGCAATCGGGCGCGGTGCAAGCGCAGCGCGACACCGGTTCCCAGATCGCCGCCGCCGCGAATCACAGCCAGTGGACCGGCGGTTGAAACCGCACCTACGCAGGGCGCAAAGTCGGCCTCCGCCGACTCAGACCTAGCCTGCAAAGGCAGGCTTCGCGCTTCTCGTTGCTGCGACTTCCAGTCGCCGGACAAACGTGTTACCGCCATACTTTCAATGCCCAAGCAGCCTCACTGTTTCCTCGCGCGGCTGGGCCGTCAGCCGGTTGGCTTTGAAACGCCGCAGCGACCGGCGCACAGAATCGCGCATCAACCGCATCCGCTCGTCTTTGGCCTTCCATTCGCCCGAAATCTGCTTCAACACCAGCGCGCTGTCGCCGCGCACTTCGATGCTGAACTCTTCCGTCAATCGCGACGCGCGCTCGATGCGGCCCTGCACCTCGTCCAGTGCGTGCATCAGCGTGGCGTATTCCGCCTCGTTGTTGGTCATGTCATCGCCGAACTTCAGGCGCTTGATTTCGCGCTTATCCTGGACCATGATCGCGTACGATCCATAGCCTCGGCCCGGATTGCCTTTGCTCCCCCCGTCGAACACGATCACGTAGTCGGCGGCGCCAACCAGCGTGTCGGCGGCAAACTCGCCAAATAATGCCGCTTGGCCGGCACGGCCTGGCATTGGGACGGCACCCAGGCGTGCGAACAATTCGCGGCGCTCGTCTTCCGATAGCGACGCGATGGCCGCGAGCAATTCATCAACGGTTGACGCAGACATGGCTACCTGGCCCTCGCACGCGCCGCCGGCCGGGCCTTACGACTGCGGGCCACCGCTTGCCCGGACTTTGGTGGCAGCGCAACCGCTGGCTTTTTCTTTGACCGGGCGGCCGCAGGCAATTTCCTTCTTTTTGTTGGCGCCAGGGCAGCCGGTTTCCTGCTCGCCGCGGGTGCCGGTATGGATTTGCCCAACTCGGCTTTCGAGACTTCGCGTTCGGCGAGCAGGCGCAGCCCCACTTTGTATAGATCGGAATCCGTGCGCATGCGATCGTGCAGCGAATACAGGTTGGCGAGGTGGAACTGCTGCACCAGCCCGTGCAGCGGGATGCGGCTCTTGCCGCACGATTCGATGCCGTGATCGCGGACGGCATTGCGCGGGTGGCCATCGCGGATCAGACCCGCCACCAGTCCCAGGATGCGGTTGAGGTAATTGACGTTGCTGTTGATCGACTCGTTGATCTCGCCGCGCAGGATCAGTTCGCCGTGACCCTGCACGATATTCTCCAGTCCGAACGACTTGATGCGCCGCAGCGAGTCGATCAACTGGCGCGGATCGCCGTCCACGATGATCGGCACCGGCGTCACCGCATCGGACGCGAACAGGATCTTATCGTCTTTGATGTAGGCAGCCACCCCGTCGGGCGAGTGGCCGGGCAAATGCGTCAATGCGATCAGCTTGCCGCCCAGGCGCACCGTCAACTCGCCGCCATCGAAAACGATATCGGGCAGGCGCAGCGAAACCTCTGCCAATTCCGGGTTTTGCTCGCGCGCCGATGCCAGCGCCGATACGCCGCGCTCGGCCAACAGGTCGCGGCACACCGCGTGCGAAATGACCGGCACGCCTCTGAACAGGCTGGCGCCCAGGGTATGGTCGGCGTGGTAATGGGTCAAGATCAGGTAGCGGATACCGGCCGGGGAGCGCTGACTCAAGAAATCCAGA
Organism: Anaerolineae bacterium; assembly: GCA_050695975.1. Lineage (GTDB taxonomy): Bacteria > Chloroflexota > Anaerolineae > Fen-1058 > Fen-1058 > DASSFZ01. The sequence continues at coordinate 1,965 of JBOGUH010000042.1, read as the reverse complement.
ATCTGCCGGGTCTCTGAAGGGAAAGGCAGCGTGTCGATCACCACCGCGCCTTCCGGGGTGATCACCGCCCCAGCCGTGACCTGGGCATACAGCGCGCTGGTGAAAACATACACGTCGTCTGCAATGCGTTCTCGGTACATGGGACTTCCGCGCACAACACGAAACCCTGCGCAAGAGTCAGGGCGAGCGCGCGTAAGATTAGCACATTTGAGATGGCAATGTCAAGGCAATTAAAAGGGCCACTCGAAATGAGTGGCCTTCGATGAAAGAAGAGCCCCGCTCTGCCGTGTGCCGCGAAGTTTTGAACCTGCTTTCGCAGGTGGGAGCCTAACCTACCGGTTCGGCCTTGCCTGACGGCTACCGCGTCCCCGGTTAGAGAAGCGGCTCCCAAAGTTATGGGTGTTGGCTCAAAACGTTGAGGCGACATCACGCGCAAAGCAGGGTCCGATGGGCACTATACCACAGGACAACCTATCCCGCAAGGTGTCTGTGCCGCCATCGCAAACATTTTTAAGGATCCAAACGACCGGCATATTCGCAAAGCCGATATTCACGTGCTAAGATGATCAAACGATCTTCAAACGCAATTCGCGCAGCTGACGCTCGTCGATCGGTGAAGGCGCATCGGTCATAAGATCGCTGCCGCTGGCCGTCTTGGGGAACGGGATCACCTCGCGGATGTTCGGCTCGTCGGCCAATAACATCACCACCCGGTCGATGCCTGGCGCCATACCTCCATGCGGCGGCGCGCCAAATTCGAACGCGTCGAGCATATGACCGAATCGGCGCTGCGCCTCGTCGTCCGGATAACCCAACAGCTTGAAAATGCGGTCCTGAATGTCGCGGCGATGAATGCGCAGACTGCCGCTGCTCAACTCGTAGCCATTGCAGACCAGGTCGTACGCGTCGCTCAACACCGACCCTGGATCGGACTCCAACCGATCGAGGTGCTCGACCTTCGGCATGGTAAACGGATGGTGCGCTGCGTCCCAGCGATTCTCTTCCGCGTTCCACTCAAACATCGGAAAATCGATGATCCATCCGAAGGCCAGCAAATCTGGATCGGCCAGATTCAGTCGATCGCGGAACTCCAGCCGCAGCGCGCCCAACGCTTTATGCACAACCGACACCTGGTCGGCGACGATCAACGCCAGGTCGCCCTCAGCTGCGCCCAGGCGGCGCGCGATCTCGACGGTCTCGCCCTGCTTGAGGAACTTGGCCGCAGTGCCTTTGACGCCATCGCTCGACCAGGCGAGCGTGGCCAGCCCTTGCGCGCCATTCGATTGAGCCAGCGCGGTGAGCTCATCGACTTGCTTCCGCGAGTACCCGGCGCAGCCTTGGGCGCAGATCGCTTTGATCGCGCCACCCGACTCGATCGCCGCGCGGAAGACATTGAACTCGCTGCCCGTCAATGCGTCCGTCAGATCGACCAACTCCATGCCGAAACGCAGATCAGGCTTGTCCGAGCCGTAGCGGGCGACGGCGTCGAAGTAACCCAGCCTGGGGAACGGCGACAGGATGCGCTTGTGTGGCGCGACAGCTGGCACCATCGCCGCGAATAAGCCTTCGACCATGGCCAGCACGTCGTCTCGCTCGACAAACGACATCTCCAGGTCAAGTTGGGTGAATTCAGGTTGCCGATCGCCGCGCAGGTCTTCGTCGCGGAAGCAGCGCGCGATCTGGAAATAGCGATCGTATCCGGCGACCATCAGCAGCTGCTTCAACTGCTGCGGCGACTGGGGCAGCGCGTAGAACTTGCCGGGCTGCACGCGACTCGGCACCAGGTAGTCGCGCGCGCCCTCCGGCGTCGGGTTCGCGAGCACGGGCGTCTCGACCTCGATGAAGCGACGCTCGCTGAGGAAGCGGCGGATCTCCGCTACAATCTGGTGTCGCAACACGATGTTCCGCTGCATGCGCTCGCGACGCAGGTCCAAATACCTGTACTTGAGGCGCGCGACCTCGCCC
>JBOGUH010000041.1:0-3080 GCA_050695975.1 Anaerolineae bacterium | reverse complement strand
GCTGGGCACTGCGCTGGCGATGTCGGTCCGAGCGGGGCAAGCAGAAGCAATCGCGATCGCCGCCCCACTCGGCGTCATCGGCCTGATCGGCTTCTTCAGCCGGATGAACGTCGACGTGGCTTTCGTTCACTGGGCCGACGATCGCGCCGAGAAGGGGGACATCGACGGCGTAGCACGCATGAACTGGCTGCCGGGCCAGATCTACGTCTTCCTCACCACCTTCATCCCAGTCGTCATTTTGGCCCTGGCTGGCTCCGCTGCACTGAACGCGCTGTTCGATGCGATCGATCCGTTCCGTGGCGGCTCGGCCGACTGGCGCTGGATTCGCGACTGGTTCATCGTCGCTGGTTCGGTCCTGGTCGCGGTCGGTATCGCCATCAACCTGAACCTGATCCTGCGCGGCTCGACCATTCCGTACTTCCTGATCGGTTTCACCGTCAGCGCACTGACGGGGGTCAACCTGATCGCCATGGCCGTGCTGGCCGCATCGCTGGCCGTCCTGCACGTCATGTTCATGAGGAGGCAAAATGTCCCAGCCTGAAATGCGTAAAGGGATGATCGCGCGAGGCGACGTCTTCGCCTCGTGGTGGCGCTGGCTGTTCTTCTCGCACGCCAACTACAACTGGGAACGCTACCAGGGCACGGGTTTCGCCCACGCCATGACGCCGATCATCAAGCGGCTATATAAGAGCCCGGAAGACGTCAAGGCCGCGCTCAAGCGCCACCTGGTGTTCTTCAACACCGAACCCGACACCGGCGGCGTGATCCACGGCATGACCATCGCGCTGGAAGAGCAGCGCGCGATGGGCAACACCGACATCGACGACGAAGCGATCACAAACGTTAAGACCGGCCTGATGGGCCCGTTTGCCGGCCTGGGTGACACGCTCAAGCAGGGCATTTGGTTTTCGGTCTGGCAGTCGATCGGCATCGGTCTTGCGCTCGGCGGGGCGGGCCTCCTCGGCCCACTCGTCTACCTTGTCGCGGCAGTCTTCTATACCTGGGTCTTCGGCTGGTGGGTATACTACCAAGGCTACGTGCAGGGCCAGGCGCTGGTCACGAATCTGCTGCGCACCGGCCTGCTCGACGAAGTGCGCGTCGGAGCGGCGGTCCTGGGCGCGGTCGTGTTGGGCGCGCTCGGTGCACAGTTCGTCACGGTGACAACCGGCATCAACTGGGCCGTCGTGACCGGGACGGGCGCAGATGCCGTCACGCAGACGTTCTCACTCCAGTCGGAGCTGTTCGACAAGCTATATCCCAAGCTGATTCCACTGGCCACGATCCTGCTCCTCGTCTGGCTGATGCGCCGTGGCACCTCGGCCGTCACTGCGATCGTGTACCTGTTCGGGATCACGCTGGGGTCGGTGCTGATCGAGTCGGTGTCGCGCTATGCCGTGGCCGACCAGAATGCCTTTGCGGTGCTCAGCCAGGGACTTCCGACATTGATCGGCATTGCGGTGTTGATCGTCGGCGCATTGTGGGCCGGATCGCGAGCCAACGCCATGAATGCCGCAGTACGCTTCATCGTCGGCTTCCTGGTCGTGACGGTTGTGTTCGCGCTGCTGTCGGTCGGCCGCACCGAGCCACTGCAGCTCCTGTCTCACTTCTAGCATAGACCTGACAGGTCTTTAGAGACCTATCAGGTCTCGCAAATCCGCGACTCAACGCGCACGACGTTTCAGTGAATCGCTCACCAAATGCGACGGTCCGGGAAGCTAGGCTCACGCCACGCGCACTGGACCGTCGCTCTAAAACGTGAAACGTGATGCGTGATAAATGTTCATCACGTTTCACGCTTCACGCGTCACGTATGTATCGTCAAAGGTGAACTATGTTCTCAAAGCGCCGCATGAACCGGATCTTCAAGCCGGATGGCCGCAGCCTGATTGTGGCGATGGATCACGTCGGATTTGAGAAGAAGACGCTGCCCGGATTGATCCGCGCGAATGAAACGATCCGCCAATGCGTGGCGAGCGGCGCCGACGCGATCATGACGACGGCCGGTACGGCGATGGCGTGCATGAACGAGATCGGCAGCGCCGGATTCATCCTGACCATTTCATCCTACGGGCGGCCCGCCATCGATCTGGCTGTGGAGAGCGCGCTGCGCATGGGCGCGGACGCGGTAAAAGTGCTGGTCTACCCTTTCCAAAACAACCTCGAGCCGAGCATGCTGAATTTAACGTGGCTCGGCGCGCAGTGCGCCGCCTGGGGCATGCCCCTGCTGGCCGAAACGATCCCCGGCGGCTGGGCCGGCGGCCCGGACATGCGCACACCGGAGGCGTTGGCAGCCGGCGCGCGCGTCGGCGCGGAAGCCGGCGCCGATTTCATCAAGACCTTCCCAGCGACCGATCCATCGCAGTTCCGGATCGTCGCCGACAACTGCCCGGCGCCGGTCGTCATCCTGGGCGGCGAGAAGGCCGGCAGCGATCGCGAACTGCTGCAGGGGGTCAAGGCGCACATCGACAACGGTGCGGCCGGCGTGGCGATGGGCCGCAACCTATGGGGCCATTCGCAGCCGGGCAAGATCACAGCCGCACTGGCGGCCATCATTCACGGCAACGCCAGCGTCGACGAAGCACTAGAGCAAATTCCAGTTTGATGTACGGCATCCTTCGACTGCGCGGCGCGCTCCTTCGACTTCACTGCGTTCCGCTCAGGATGCGCGCGCCGCTGAGATGTAAATGCGTTGATGGTAGTAGCGACTTCAGTCGAGGTCATGCTGGACGACTGAAGTCGTCACTACGAGCCATTTACATGCTTTGTGGCGCCCGAAGGGCATGAAGACTCCGCTCAGGATGCCTGCTGTAAACCAACATGGAAATCGCTCTAGAACAGATGGACGAGTGATCGCCCGATGACGACAGAAAAAGCCGGCGCCGTTCGAACGCACTCGATGTCTTTTGGGCCTGGTGAGCTGTGGGCGCTCGGCGGCGCGGTTGCCTACGCCCTGACTAATATCTTCAGTCGGGTCGCCGTCGTGGCGGCCGATCCGCTGGCCGCACCCGCCTTTCGCTTGCTGCCGACGCTTGCCATCGCCTGGACACGGGTCGGCCGCTCCCGGCAGGGCCGGTCGAGGC
>JBOGUH010000040.1:0-10580 GCA_050695975.1 Anaerolineae bacterium | reverse complement strand
GCTCGCCCCTACTCGCCTTACTCGCGATCGGCCAATCCGGTGATCTGCTTGAGCACACCTAAAACGGCGATGGCGATCGGCAGGGCGGCGCTTGGCGCGATGCGCTTGCGCGTGGGCGGCTTGTCGCGCGCCTTCTCCAGTTCATTCTCCTCGGCGCGAATGTACAGCATCGCCGCGCCGATCCCGACCAGCGTGCCCAGCACGCCACCCACGATCATCGCTCTATTTTTCCAAGAGTCTTCGCCCATCGTCAACTCTCCTCAGAAGTTTTACGCCGAGACAGGAGTGTGTGCCACATCGCGCGCCAACGGGCCGATTGCGTTTCACCGAAGTAGATTGGCTTCGTGACGACGTCGGTTGTGCGATCGATGGCGTCGCGCACGCGGCGCACGGCCGTGCGCGCCTGACGGATGCGCGACGGCAATGCGAACCGCACGCGGCGCGTCGCCCACCACGCTCCAAACGCTAACGCGGCCGGCACGAGTGCGCAGATCAGCGTCGGGACGATCAATAGGATCAGCGAAATGTCGCGCGCGACACCCAGGGTCATGCTCTGCCCCCGAACATCGCGATTATAGTCGAATGAGACATGCGCGCAACCCGCGTTCGCTTAACGGACGCCTCACACGAGGTTTCGTCTATCTTTTCGACTTGCACTGCCGGTCGCCAGGTAATCAGCCAGTTTGTCCTGGCGCGGCACGCCCGCCCCGCATCTGAGGTGTAGGCGCTGGTCTGCGAGAGACCGATGCCGTTTGTGCCCTTTGCCTGAAGCTGCCACACGCGCCAGTCCGATCCCAAAACCGACGCTTCCAGCTCACCCCGCGCCGTCAGCGCGAAGGCGAACAACATGAAGCAGCCGCTGCATACGGCAAGGCCGGCCAATGCGACCGGCGCGAGCCAGCCGAGCCGTTCGCGCCACTTTGAAGAGGATTTTAGCGGTGGTGCGGAGGCGCTCACGAATGAGTGGTCGTTCGACACGCGCGCTGGCCGATCACGACCATTGCTCGCGGCCATTGCTCGCGGCGAGTCCGTCCCGCAGGGAGGCTTCGCACTGACTCGCCGTTCAGTTGCCGAGTCACGGACTCGGCAGGAGCAGGATAGATATGCCGCATCAGTTAGCGGTCGTCCGACACGCGCGATGGCCGATCGCGGCGCAGGAATCCGCTCAGCAGAATATCCAACCCGGCCGCGATCAACAGCAGCGGCCAGTAATCGCGAATGAGCAGCCAGGGATTGATCGCGATCAGGTTGAAGTTGCCGAGCAACAACAGCACGCCGACGACAATGAGCAGCAGCGGCCAAAAGATAGAACGGACCATATCGGTTTCCCCTCGCATCAAGCGCGCCTTACGGGATGATCTCGATCTCGTAATCGACCAGCTGCCAATCGAGTCGGCTGTTTTCGATCCAGGTCACAGCCTGCTGCAGTATCCGATCGACGTGGGCGCGATCGTTGCCGACAGCCGCCAGCCCGATCTCGGCCGACACCCAATCATCCTGCTGGCCGACCTCGGCCGCGGCGACGTTGAACTCCTTGCGCAGGCGCGACAGCAGCGGCCTGAGCTGCGATCGCTTGCCCTTGAGCGAATGGCTGCCGTCGAGCCGCAGTTGGATGGTGCAGATACCGACAATCATACTGATTGATAGAGCGTAAAAAGATCCTTCGACTACAGCCCGCAGCCCTTCGACTCCCTGCGCTCCGCTGAGGAGATGCGGGCCTCCGCTCAGGCTGCGCTCTGAGCCTGTCGAAGGGATGCTTAAGGCTCAGATGCGATACGTCCAGGCATCCGAGGCGTACTTGTCGCGGCGCAGTTCCTCGGCCCAGGCCCGTTCCTGCGGCGTCAAGTCGCCGGGCTTGAGGCGCAGATTGAGCCTGGATGCGAAGCCTTCAGCCATCGATTGGGCAGCCGAGTTGAATGTCACCACTCGCCCGATCGCCCGCTCGACGGTGATCGCCCGCGCCCGGACCCGATCGGGATCGGGCTTCGTCGCCAGCACGTCGCAGATGCGCGCGATGTCCCCCACCAGCGGCAGCGATCCATGCTGCAGCACGACGCCGCTCTTGCGCACCTGCGCGCTGCCAACCAGCTTGTGGCTGTCGAAGACGATCTCGTAATTTGACGGGACTTCGAAACAGACCGGCCCTTGATCCCGGTCATGATTGTCCGGCCGTTCGACCTGCTGCACCGGCAGCCCGATGCGCGACAGGCCGGCCAGCAGCCCCTCGCTCAGTCGCCGGTACGACTCGACGATGCCGCCCTGGACACGCACTTCGGACTCCGGCGCGGCCACGCTGTAGGTGAGTTCGTCGGTGTGCAGAATGGCGCGGCCGCCGGTCGGGCGGCGGACGACATCCACGTTCAGCGCGCGGCAGGCATCCACATCGACATCGCCGACCGGTTGAGCCTGACCCAGCGACAGGCACGCCGGTTGCCAGGCGAAGAAGCGCAGCGTCGGCGGCGAAGACCCCGCGGCCACGCCGCGCAAGATCGCTTCGTCGACGGCCATATTCGTCGCGCCGTCGCGCTCGCCGGTGTCGAGCAGTCGCCAGGTCGTGAGGGGGTACACGTAGTCTTGTGGTCGCGTAGTCACGTAGTCGGGTAGTCGCGTGGTCATGTGGTTGCACGGTCGGATCGTGAGCTGATGGGTGATCGGTGACACGGAGATTATAACACGAGGCACAATCGGTGATTGGCGATATGCGACTTGCCTACAAACAGCCGCCGAGGACGGCGGCTTGAGCGTGTGCCGCGATATGCGATTCGCGATATGCGATCCGGTTGCGAGTCGATCGCGGCTGTGGTAAACTATGCGTGGTGATGCCCCCGTAGCTCAGTGGATAGAGCGCCGGCCTCCGGAGCCGGGTGCGTGAGTTCGATTCTCACCGGGGGTACCTGCGAACCGTGCGGCAGAATCAGATGCGCCGCACGCTTTCGTTTTTATCGGTCGCGCTCCAGCTGGACCTTAGCGCGCGCAACCCTGTGCTCAGCGCCTCGCGACACTGCCACAACGACAATCCTGCCACATACGCTAATCCCGCGGCAAAGACTACGGCGTACAGCAAGATGCCCCAACTGTGGGCGTACCACGCCAGGCGTGCCGTGTTGAGATTGAACAGGCACAACCCGATCTCGCCGAACACGATCGGATCGAACGGCAGCGCGTAGTCATCGCCAACTGATGCGCGCCCGCGCCCTACCTGGCCCGACTTCGGCGTTCGCTCGAACACAGTCGACCGGCCACGCAGCCCCCGGGCGATCGCCCGCGCGCTGTTCAACACCATCCCCGAACCCAGCACGGTCAGGCACAACAGGTGTGGAATCCGCCGCCACCACCTGCGGCGATCGATGGCGACCTGGGCATAGGCGAAGAACAACGTCGGCGCCAGCGCGATCGGCGCAAACACCCACCCGGCCGAATAGATGGCGCTGAGCAGCGGAATGCGATCGGCGGCTGTGACCACCAGAGGATAGACGAGCGACATAATCAGCATCAACACTTGAATAGCGTAGCCGGTGAGATGGAAGAACGATTGGAGCTGGACATGACGCGCCAGGCGGCTGCGCCATACCTGCGGCAGCAGCCGGGCAGCGCATTCGATGCTGCCCCGCGCCCAACGCGTCTGCTGGCGGCGATACGCGCTCACCTCGCCAACCAGTTCGGCCGGCGCAACCAGATCGGGCAGCAGGCGCGAACTCCAGCCGCGCAGCGCGGCGCGATAACTCAGGTCCAGGTCTTCGGTTAGGGCGCCGGCGCTCCAGCCACCCGCATCTTCGATAGCCCGCCGCCGCCAGATACCGGCCGTGCCGTTGAAGTTCATCACATAACCGCCGCGATCGCGCGCAAACTGCTCGACCATAAAATGACCGTCAATGCTGAGTGACTGGAGCATCGTCAGCAACGAGGCGTCGCGATTGAGATGACCCCAGCGCGCCTGCACGAACCCGAGGCGATCGTTGGCGGCGAGGTGCGGCATGGCGCGGCGCAGGAAGTCGGGCGGTGGCACAAAGTCGGCATCGAAGATCGCGATGAACTCGCCCTGCGCCAGGGTCAGCCCTTCGCTCAGCGCGCCCGCCTTGTAGCCTGACCGCCTGGCGCGGTGGATGTGCACGATGTTCATGCCATCCACTTGCCAGCGCGCAACCACCTGCGCGACGACATCGCGCGTCCCATCGCTCGAGTCGTCGAGGACCTGGATCTCAAGCCGATGGCGCGGCCAGTCCAGCCGGCACGCCGCGTCGATCGCGCGCTCGGCGACATGGCGCTCGTTGTAAATGGGGATCTGCACCGTGACGATCGGATGTTCAGTCAGGGCCGGCGCGACTGGGCGATCGTGTCGATGCCGCCAGGCGACGACGACCAAATAAAAAAAGTTGATCCCGTACAGCGACAGCGCGATCAACGTCAGCCCATACACCACCGCAACGGCATAGCCAACCATCGTTTGAGCAATCTCAAGCCCACTCGACACGCATTACCCCCCACATTCATCGTTCTGCATTCAACATTCAATCTGCCATCCACCATCCAGCCAGCAACGCCCACAACAACGCGCCCTGTGGCGCCGTCCACAGATAGTGATCGAACAACATGATCACTATGAGCGCGGCCAGCCCGCCGCCGACCAGCGCCTGCCACAAGGCGATCGATCTCGACTGCCAGCGGGCCCAGCCTACGACCAGCATCGATCCGATCACCGCCACGAACGCCGCCAGGCCCGGCAGCCCCAGTTCACTCGCCACGACGAGTGGCACGTTATGGACCCAATCGAGTGGATAGCCCAGCAACGCCCGACCGGCCAGGCTGAAATTCGCCGCGCCTACCCCGGTCAACGGATGCGCAGCGATCAACTGCGCGGCCACTTCGATCAACCCTTGACGCTCGTTGATCGAAAATGCTTCGTAGGATTGGGTCGCCACCTGCACCCGGCCGATCAGAAACGGGTGGAAGATCGTCACGAACGCAGCGGCGAGTGCTGCGCCGGCTATCGCCAGCGTGGTGGCCGCGATCAGCGCCTGTCGATCGATGCGCCGCCCGCGCAGGAGCAGCACAGCCGCGGTCAGCCCGCCAGCAATCAGCGCCAGCCAGGCCGAGCGCGAGAAGGTGAGCAACAGCAGCGCCCAGGCGATCGCCCAGGCGATCACGATCAACGCGCGCCACACGCGCGGCCACACGACGACCAGGCCATACGACAGGATCAGTCCGACGACGTGGTGCCCACCCAGCACATTGGGATGTCCACTCAATCCATAGGCACGCAGCAGGCGCAGCGGACCGGCAAACACGACGCTGGCCCAGTTATCTTCTGGCCGCACCGGTAGTTCGCCGAAGCGCGGCCCGAGCCCGACAAAGTGTTGCAGCGCCACCTGCAGCAGGCCGACCCAGCTATGCATCAGCAGGCCGGCCAGGAAGGACGCCGCCAATCTCGGCGCGGGCCAATCGCTGCTGGCCATCATCAGCGCGAAGGCCACCCAGGCAGCCATGTGCGCCGCTTGGACCGCAGCCAGCCCGCGATGCGTCGCCCACAACGACGACAGCGCGGCGACGATCAGCAGCGCGATCAGGGCAAGGGCGAACACCTTTCGCGGCCCGCGCAGCAATCGCCCGTGGTTCGGCCAGCCGGCCAAAGCATACGCGCCCACTGTGGCCGCCGCGAACAGTTCGACCAGGCGCACCGTCGGAAGGATGTGAATGAACGGCGCACTCTCAAAATCGAAGCCGGGCAGCTCGGCCGGCCAGTTCCGTTGCCACGCCAGGACGAAGATGGTCGCCAGCAGAGCGATCTGGCTCAACGCCAAAATCGCTGCGCGGAATGACAATCGTTGCTTCACCCAGGCTGCAAGTGTCGCTGCGCTCATACTTGCCAAAAATTGGCGAGGGACCACACTCCAGTAGCCCCTCACCCGCCTATTGTGGAAATTTACGGACGCGACACGACTCAGGATTGCCGTCCTCTAAGACTTCCGATGTCTTGCTTGCCGATATTGCGGATCGACTGAGTCTCCCGGAGTGGAACCCTAAAGGGCGTGCCAGCGGCTTACTTCGGGAGAGGGAGGGCAAGACTCTCCGTTCATCCGCGATACAGCATTTCGAAACGACTGACTGCTGCTTCCAGGCTATACACCGCCTCGACGCGCGCCCGCGCCGATTCACTCAGCATTCGCTGGCGGGCCGGATCGTCCAGCACGGATAGAATAGCCTGAGCCAGGCGAACCGGATCGCCGGGCGGCGAGGCCACTGCGGCATCGGGAGCCAAATCGGCCAGAGCGCCGACTGAGGTCCCGACGATGGGCAGTCCGCACGCGGCTGCTTCCAACGGCGCCATGCCCTGCGCTTCATGCAGCGATGACTGGACGAACAGTGTCGCATCGCGGTAGAGATCGGGTAACCGGTGATGCGAGACCTCACCGTGAAAATCAACTCGCCCGGACAGGCGCAGCTCACTCGCCAGCCGCCGCAATGCGGCATCCAACCGTCCTTTGCCGGCGAGCGCCAAACGGGCCGCGGGGCACTCATCGGCGACTTGCCGAAACGCGCGCAGCAGAGTCGCCTGCCCCTTGACCGGCTCCAACGATCCGACGTTCAACAACACGCGAGATTGCGAACGGATGCCAGGCGGCGGCCACCTTTTCAAGTCCACCCCAAATGGCGCGAATACGAAATTGCCCTGGCGCACAAAGCGCCGCCCGATCTCTAAGAGAGAATGCGATCCGGCGGTGATCGTGTTCGCTCGCCGCAGCGCCCAGCGCATCATCATCCGCACGTGCAGCCGTCCGGCCAATCCATACCCGATCTGCGGCAGGTCGATCAACTCGCCGCCGGCCAGACTGATCACGATCGGCGCGCGATACTTGAAAAATGCGGCAAGCACGCCTGGTTCATAAACCCAGAAAGCGTGCAGGACATCAAAGTCGAGCCGCCCGATAACGCGGGCGGCTTCGCGCCAGATCGATGCGGTGAACACGCCACCCCGATTGCTGCCGCCGACGCTGTGAACCGTCGCCTGGCCGATGCGGTACATGTCGCGCCGATAAGGATATTGCAGCGCCACGATATGCAAATCGCAGTGCTGCGACAGGGCGCGTGCCAGGTCGAGCAGCGCCGGAATGCACCAGTCATCCTCGTCGCTGCTGAAGCCGGGAACGATCCAGACAATCTTCATGGGTCGCGTATTACTCGTGTCTCCGGCTGTCTGGGGGTCTTGGGTCGACAAAACGGCAGCGCAGCAGCGTGTAAACTGCCTCAAGTCCATCGAGCCACGAAATCTTCTTGCCCTCCTCCGGCGTTCTCGGATTGTACGTAATCGGAACCTCGTCGATGTGGTGTCCGGCCATCAAGAGTTTGGCCGTCATTTCCGGTTCAAAGTCGAATCGGACACAACGCAGCCGCAACCCGGCGACGACTTCTCGTCTGAACGCTTTGTACGCTGTTTCCATGTCCGTGAGATGCGAACCGTAGAGAAGATTCGTTAGGAAAGTCAGAAAGCCATTCGCCAGCCGCGTTCGCGCCGGAATGCGAGACGAAGTTTTGAGAAAACGCGAACCATACACCACGTCGGCTCGATCAGTCATCAGTGGTTCTAACATGCTGACGTATTCGGCGGGGTCGAGCTCCAGATCGGCGTCCTGGATGATGATCACGTCGCCCTGAGCCAGGCTCATCCCCAGGCGCACGGCCGCCCCTTTGCCCAGGTTCGTGGGCGAGGTATACACCCGCACGATTTCGGCGTGTTCGGTCTGCAACCGTTCGACGGCTGCCGGCGTCCCATCCGTCGAGCCATCGTCCGAGATGATGATCTCCTTTTGGATGTCGCCCAGGTCAACGGCACACACGCGTTCGACCACCTCGGTGATGGTGTTCTGCTCGTTGTAAACCGGAATAACCACCGTCAGTTTGCGGATCGAGTGGTCGACGAATGGTGCCATAGTCTTAGTGCCCGCCCTTCTGAGTTGCGATATAGACGCGATTCAACCCGAATTGGAACGGGATGTCTTGAACGACGGAGAATCCACTCTCGTCAAGCAGGCTGACCACCTCCCGCCGGGTCATGCCCAGCTTCTCACCGGGCTGCATACTACCCCGTGTTCGCTCATCACGCACGAAAGCGATATGGGCCAGCACGCCCGTTTTAGGGCCGATCATCGTGACGATCAGCTGGCCCCCAGGGCGCAGCACACGCCGAATGGCAGGCAGGGCCTCCGTCCGATTCGAGATGTGATTGAGAGCTGCTACAATCGTGACGGTATCAAACGAGCCATCGGGAAAGGGCAGCCAGGCCGAATCCCCGATCAGGATGTCAATACCGGCCCAGGGGAAGACATCGACCCCCACCCCGCACCCATACGCCCGGACCAGGTTGTTGAAACCGCATCCGACGTCGAGCAATCGGCCTCGAACCAACGGCAGCACTTTGGCAATCCGCCATCCCTCCAGCGCGTCCATACGCGGTTTGCCGACCTGAAACCGAGCCACTTCGCTTAACCCTCGTAAAGGCTGCGGCCGGCCATCCACAACACCGGCCATGCAACGACCTGAGCGACCAGGCGAAAGAAAGAGCTGGCGATGTGCGCTTCATACGGCACGAAGTCGGATACAATGTAGCTCAGGCTCATCAGGCCGAGATACAGGACGGCGGCGAGCAGCAGCGCATCAGCCGTCTGCCGGATAACCGGCGTTGTCGCGCGGAAGTTCAGTCGCCTCACAATCAGCCCCACCGCGTAAAGGGCCGCCAGGGGCCAGACGAAACTCCAGTGCGCGCTGAACAGTTCGACCCAGACCATCCGTGCGATCGTCGGCAGCCGATCAAGATTCGCCTGCACCGTCTCGACGGTTATCGGCAGGAATTCGGACTGGACGCTTCCATTCCAGGCAACGAACGCCCACCACGGTCCGGACAGCAGCGCCGCGGCGATCAGCACACTTCCCAGGCTAATCCAGGCACGGCGAGAGCCCCGCGTCACGACAAGCGCCGACAGGCACAGCACGACGACAAGCCCCAGACCCTCCCGCTTCGTCCAGGGCATCAGCCCGGCTGCCAGCGCGGCGATGGCGAGCGTGCCCGGCGATCCGCCCTCCAGCCAATCGATCAGATACACCGCCGCGATCGTCGAGAGAACCGCCAACGGCACGTCGACAAAGCTGAAGTCGACGAGCAACGTGACGTACGGCATGGAGGCGACGACGACGGCTACCGTTAGCGCCAATCGCCGTGTCGCGCCGCGCCGGCGGACCGCCGAGTAAGACACGCCGGCCAGGGCAAGATAATACAGAACAGAGAGTACACCTACCAGTCGATCATCGGGCGCGCTAAGCCAGCCATACAGCCAGGCTTCTACCAGTGGCGCCAGCAGCGGATAGTACGGAAGCGTGCTGGCTCGTGACGGATCGGCGTAGACTGCCGGCGAAATCGATCCGTCCAGGAAGATCGTGCGCGCGCGCATCCCCCAGCTCGACCAACTGTCCCAACCGCCGAGTGGCTGGCCGACGGCCATGATCGTGACCAGCGCGGTCTGGAGCGCGAAGAAACCGAGCAGAAGCACGCACGCAAGATTCGGTTTCAGTCGTCGGCCTTCACGTAGAACCGAACCCACGTGCTGCGCGCCGGCAAGCCAGGCCCTTCGGTTCCACACCTGCCCTAGCACCGCCACGAAGGTCAGTATCACAATTTGCCCGGTCAGCGATATACCCAACGCATTCAACCACAACATACCGATGGAGACGAGGCCGGTTCCCAGTGTCCACGCCAGCGTTACCGCCTCGATGCCTCGCGCGTGATATCCCAATCGCCCAATGGCTCGCAACGTCAGGCTGCCCAACAAGAAGATGGCCGCTATGGCGAAAGACGCCTGAATCGGCCAGAGCGCACCGGCATCCGTCGGGCGCATAGGCGGGTCACCCATACGCGATCCATTCCCGTCTAATTGAAGGAGATAACCGTCCTCCCACTCCGCAACGCGACGGCCGATGGGCAACTCGTGTGGCAATGCGTAAGCCAGAACATACGCTGCGCGTTTCTCTTTCGCAATCGCGCTGACCGATTCAGCGGTAAGCGAGGCTGAGATCCACCAGCGCGCTTCCCAAGTGCCGTCGGGTGGAGCAGGCGACAGCCACCACACCGGTCTGGGCGCGAGAAAATATAAAGCGCGATGAAACGTCGTGTATTCCAGGCGCCGGACGTCCCGGCCCGAGGTGACCAATAACACAGCTGCGTCGCGCGGCAGCGTCGCATCGGCTGCCCGCAACAGATCATAGGGGACCTCGCCCAGGTGGAGGCGGTGTTGAGCGCCGGGATCGAACCACAGGCGGACAATCGGGAGAGCAGGCAAGACAAAGCTCCGCACCCGATCGGGCATGTGGGTCGCGGTCGCCAGCAGCGCGATCGCGAAACCGACATGGACGACACATCTAAGAAGCCACTGCTTCGGCCGTAGTTGCGCTGCGGCGGGAACCACTTTTCAGACAGCCTCCAAACAGAGAGCCAATTCGCCAGGCAGGCACGGCTATCTCTTTCAGCGTTCCACCTGATAGATTTCCATCAGTCCGTAGGTCGTGTCTTCGAGCGTGGCGACAGGCGCGTAGCC
>JBOGUH010000039.1:0-2779 GCA_050695975.1 Anaerolineae bacterium | reverse complement strand
CACGTCGAGGGCGCCGACATGGGGTCGAATACGGAAAACCTGCTGCGGCAGTCCGAGCACAACCTGCTGATCGTCGGCGCAGCCGACGCCCGGCCGTTCGACATCCCCACGCTTGAAGAGTACGAGGAAGAGCCGCTCGACTGGGACGACGACGCGCTGAAGCTCATCCTACGCGCGCCGCCGTTCGCGCAGGCGATGGCCAAGGCTTCGGTCGAAGAATACGCCCGCAACGAAGGCTACACCCGCATCACGCTCGACCTGCTGCACGGCGCGCTGATGGGCATCCTGCCGCCCTCGGCCAAGCACCTGATGGGGCTGGAGGCCGAAGATCGCAAGATCGCCGAAGCGCGCAAATCGGCCCGCTCGCCGATCGAGGAGTACGTCCCGCACGAGCGTGCCTTCCCCTGGACGCAGGAAGCGCTCGACCGTGTCAACAACCGCGTGCCGGCCTTCGTCCGCCCGATTGCGATGTTGGCGATGGAGCGCTATGCGCGCGAAAAACAGTTGACCGAAGTGACGCTGGATGTGACAATCGAAGTCGCCAGGCGATTGGGCTACGCGGGCGACGAGGGCGTGCAAAAGTCCATGCCCTGGACCGACGAGGCGCTCATTCGGCTGGAGCGCGTGCCGAAGTTCGAGCGGCCGATGGTGCGCGAGATGGTCGAGAGTTTGGCGCGCGACGCCGGCCATTCGGCCATCAACTTCGAGGTGGCCGACGAGATGCTGCGGAAAGTGCGCGAGATGTGGGAGGCGCAAAGCGAGGGGGCGTTTGGGTATTTCAAGGGGATGGCGGGGAACTGTTGCGCGTCCTGATCATGTCCGACATGGAAGGCGTCAGCGGCATCGTCGTCTGGGAGCAGGTCACTGGCGGTGAACCGATGTTCGAAGAAGGCCGGCGGCTGTACACCGAGGAGATCAACGCCGCCGTGCGCGGCGCGAAGGCGGCCGGCGCGACGGAGATCGTCGCCGTCGACTGCCACGGCGCAGGGAAGGGCTGGACATTCAACTCGTTCGTGCCCGAGCTGCTCGACCCGGACTGCGAATGGGTGGCGCACCACCCGTGGTCGCGCTACACCGAACTGCTCGAGCAAGGCTGCGATGCCGCGCTGTGCGTCGGCATGCACGCGCGCGCCAACACGCCTGACGGCGTGCTGTGCCACACGATTTCGACGACGACATGGCGCAACCTGTGGTTCAACAACGATCTGGTGGGCGAAACCGGAATCAACGCGGCAGTGTGTGGGCATTTCGGCTGCCCCGTTCTACTCGTGACCGGCGATGAAGCCACCTGCCGCGAGGCGAAACAACTCCTCGGCGAGGAGCTGACGACGGTCGCAGTGAAGCGCGGGCTGTCGCGCTACTCGGCCCGGCAGATTCCGCCCGTCCGCGCGCGGCAGATGATCGAAGAGGGCGCGAAGCGCGCGCTGGAAAACTTGAAAGCGGTCAAACCGTACGCGCCCGGGCGGCCAACGACCATCACGATCGAACTGTCCACGGTTGACACCGCTGACAAGTTTCGTTATCGCCACGGCGTCGAAATCGTCGAGCCACTCAAGGTTGTCAGTCAGGGCGAGGATTGGATGCAAGCCTGGAATCAAGTCTGGGATGTTGACTGACTGATCTGGGCGCGGTTCACGATGAATCAGCCGATATGACTATAATAGAGACAGCGGCACTTGCGTTAGAAAGGAATGTATGTTGACCGAAGATAAAACGGCGAAGTTGTTGGAAGAGATCACGCGGCGCATTCTAGCCATTAGCACCCCCGAGCAAATCATTCTGTTCGGTTCGTATGCGCGTGGAGAGCCGGGCCCGGATAGTGACCTCGACTTGCTGGTGGTTGAGAGTGGTGTGGAAGCACCACGTCGCGAAAGTGTGCGTCTTCGACGCGCCCTGCGTGGACTGCTCGTTCCGATAGATGTGGTGGTCGCTACACCGCAGCAAATCAAGCGCCATCGTGACACGATTGGCCTGATCTACGGTCCGGCGGTGCGGGAAGGGAAAGTCCTGTATGAGCGAGCGGCCACCTCCTGAATCCCCACAAGCCTGGTTGCAGCGCGCTCGCTCTGACTTGGCTCTCGGCCGCGCCGCTTTAGATTCACCCGGTGTGCTGCTAGAAGACGTCTGTTTCCACGCTCAGCAATGCGCTGAAAAGGCTTTCAAAGCGCTGCTGGTACACCGACAGATTGCTTTCCCGCGCACACATGTGCTGGAGACATTGGTGGATCTGCTGAAAGCGGCCGGAGTTGACCTGCCTGTGGAGGTGGATGAGGCCTTCACGCTGACGCAATATGCTGTGCAGACTCGGTATCCTGGCGAATGGGAACCCATTACCGACGAAGAAGCCCGGTCGGCGCTGGAAACGGCGGCGCAAGTACTGACGTGGGTGGAGATGCAAATCGGTGGCTGACCCGAGTGTAGTTCACGACACATCCAACGTCCTCGGCCAGGTGCTCGCCCAACGCGAGCGCGTGGCCGCGCGCCTGGCTCACATCAACCGCGTCATCGCGGTGATGAGCGGCAAAGGCGGCGTCGGCAAGTCCGCACTGACCGCCAACCTGGCGGTGGCGCTGGCGATGCAGGGTAGGGCGGTCGGCGTGCTCGACGCCGACATCCACGGCGCTTCGGCGGCGGCGATGCTTGGCGCGCGCGGGCAGCAGGTACTGATCGGCCCGGACGGCGCGCGGCCGGCCATCGGCGTCGCCGACGTGCGAGTGATGTCGATGGACCTCTTCCTGAACGACGACGATACTCCCGTCACGTGGCGTCACCCCGGCGG
>JBOGUH010000038.1:0-5856 GCA_050695975.1 Anaerolineae bacterium | reverse complement strand
GCCCACACCGTGCCGCTGCCAGCGACGGCTGCGTGGGCGAAGATGCGATAATCGAAATCGGTCGGACCGAGCGACTTCCAAACCGTCGTCAGTTTGATCGACTCACCCGGCCGCGCGCTGCGCCGATCGAGCGCGTAGCCGAGCAGCGCGACTTTGTTGTCAAAGTTGATGTCGGTCGCGTTGGGGAACTCGCCTGCGCGCGCCAGGATCGCTACGCGGCCCAACGCAACACTGTCTTCTCCGTTCGACGCGGCCAGCCGCGGCCCATTCCGCTCGTACAACCCGACGCGCACAGTCGTGTCCAGCGGCGCATAGGCGGTTTCCGGAATATGCACCGTGTATCGATCGGCGAAGGCCTCAGCGGGTCGCCACAACGGCGTCGGGTAATTGCCCAGGCCGGGAAATGAATCGCGCTGCGTTTCGATGACGCCGTCCTGATCGATCAGATGGACGAAGGCAGCGTAGGATTTATCGATCGGTTTGAGCGCTTCCCAATAAAGAGTCAGTGTTATCTTGCCGCCGACGCTGACCTCCGACGCATCCACCTCGTAGCCGAGCAAGCGGATCGCATCGCCCAACGTCACGTCGACCCGATTCGGGATCGACGCAACCTGCGCTTCGCTCAACGGTTGGGGTCTGGCGTAGGCCGGGGTGAGGATACCATACAGTCCATATAACGCAAGGCTCAACATCGCCCCAACGACGACAAATGAAGCCAGAGCCGCGTGCCGCCGTGCCCACTCCAGCAGCCCTGCCGCCAGCAGCACGCCCAGCGCCGACAAGGCCGGGAAGAAGAAGCGCCCGTTTGGGCCGGCCGTGCTGATCGTCATGTAGCCGAATACGGCCCCAGCAAAGACGAAGACGGCCAGCGCGACCAGGCCGCACTGCGCGCGCCGGATCCGATCGGCGCTGCGCCAGCGACGCGCCGCAGCGAGGCCCAACCCGGCCAGCGCGATCAGGCAGATGGCAAGAATCGCATGGTAGGCCGCATCAGGCATCGGGATCTGGCCGTAGCCGAAGCGCCCCCACAGCGCCGACCATGCGTACGGGAGCTCCTGAAGCGCGAGCGGGAAATCACGGATTGGGTTGCGCCCGCCCCAGATCGCGTTCATCTTCTCGACGCCGGTCGCTTCGCCATACAGCATGTGGTTGCGGACGAACCACCAGCCGGCGATCAGTCCGGCAACGGCGAGGATGATCAGATTGGCGCGCACGAAACGCCGCCAGCCGCCTTCCCCTCGCGACAGCCACAGCGCCAGCTCGATCACCGGCAGCATGAATATCAGGTTGAACTTGGCCAGCAGCGCCAATCCGAACAGCAGCCCGATGCCAAGGGCACGCCGATCGGCAAGCGCAGCGCAGGGCTGGCCGATCGCGTCGACGCAAGCGTAGATCAGCGCCGCGCCCGTCGTGCTGGCGATCACGTCGTTGTTGATCGCGCCGCTCATGTACAAGAACTGCGGATTGAAGCCGACGATGGCCATCGCGCCAAGCGCCAACCCCGGTCGATCGGGGAAGATGCGCCGCGCGGTGCGATAGGTGAGCCAGATCGTGATCGCGCCCAGGGCCACGTTCACCCAGCGGGCGAGATGATGGGCCAGCGCCGTGCCGCGATACGGGAAGTCTTCATCGCGCAAATGGATATAGCGGCTCTTGTTGTCTGCGCTGACTTCGAAGTAGCGATAGGCCCAGTACGGGTTGGCTTCCGGCTCGTGATCCCAGGCCGTGTCGGGCTTGACCCAGGCCGAGGCCAACGCGGCCAGCGTGTAGTACAGCGGTGGATGGTGCGCCTGAATCCGCGCGCCTTGATCGCTCTGCACAGGCAATTCGCCGGTGGCGACCAGATACTGCACGAAGCGATAGTGCTGCAACTCGTCGGTCGATTCGTAGATCGGGTTGACGACGCTGTAGGCCGTCGCGAGGACAACGAACGCTGCGAGGATGAGTGCAGAGATTAGCGATTGGAGATTCAGCTGCGGCTTCATGGAATATCGAAAGTCAAGAATTCGCGCCCGTCCGCCAGGCGCAAGCGCGTGTGGGTGGCCGAGTCATATAATCCGATCCGGACCGAGTAACCTTCCAGCGGCGTGTGTGCCGGGCGATTCAATGGGACAACCTGCACAAAGCGATCGCCCGGCCACAGCGACGGCAGATACACGCCCATACCGTCGAACTGCGAGATGATGTTGCCCTGGGCGTCGGCAAGGTGAACGAAGGAGTTAAGCGCCGGCGGCAGTCCGGCCTCCTCGACGCGCCAGGCCAGGGCAAGCCACAACGTGTTCGGCTCAAGCGCGCGGTCGCCGTCGCGGTAAGGCGCGAAATCGACGCCGAGCAAAGTCAGGCGAGCGTCGAACGATCCGTGTATGTTATCGTCCAACGGATCCCAGATTCGATCGTCCTCTCGCCTCCAGACGACAAAGCCCTCGCCGTCTTCGACGGGCGACATCACCGTGCAGCAGCCGGCCCACGTGGACAACCCCTCGCCGGTTGGGTTCAGCGCCGTGCCGATGACGAATCCGCGATCGCCCGGATAGGCGAGGACTGAGCCGGAGTCGAACCAACGCGCGCGAACGTCGTCGCGTTTCAGATCGAGGCGCAGCGCCAGCGGATCGAGCCATAGGTAGTTCGGGTGCGTGGCGATAGCGACATCCTTGACATCCGGCGTTTGATCCAGCCATTGCGCAATCCGGCGCGTGGGAGCGTGATACAGGAAGCGCACATAATCGTCCTGCACCCACGTCCCAAAGTAATCGCGTAGGGTCAACACGCCATTGAACGTAACCAGGGCGATGACTACGGAATACGCCATACGTTTCAACTCTGTTCGCAGGCGTGCGGCGCGCTCCGCGGCTAAAACCGCTCCCAACCCGGCCAGCATGTAGACCAACGGCATCGCGGCAATGGTGTGGCTGAACGAGCCAGGCGGGTTGCTGATAAACGCCGGCGCGATGCCCAACCCGAACGCGATCAGCGCGAAGCCGTAGGCGACACGCCTCCAGCGCCACAGCGCAGCCGCCAGGCCGAGGTAGAAGAACGCGCCGGTCAGCCAGTCGAAGACGGGCCGGCCTTCGACATTGTACAGGGCTTCGGGATCACCCCGGAAGGTGAACATACCCAACGTGCCGAGCGTGGTTTCGAGCGCGGGTTGCAGGTTGCCTTTGCGCAACTCGTCGAGTTGCGGAGCGACGACGCCGAGACGCTGCTCGCCGCCGGGCAGCAGGCGGTTGATCTCGATGAACATCGGCGCGGCCAGTGCGGCGCCGATCGCTAACACGATCAGGATGTCGAGCCAGGCACGCTTGAACGCATCGCGGTGGAACAGGAACAGGTATACACCGAAAGCCACGACGACAGCCGGCACGACACGCCCGGCGAAATACGTCATCAATCCGGCGGCGAGACACACGCCGCCGACCGGCAGCTGTAGGAGGCGTCTCCAGACGCCGATTTGTCTCCAGTCACCGAGGAGGCGTCGTCTGGAGACGACTCCCACACGGCTGGAGACACCTCCCACACGGTTGGAGACACCCCCCACGCGGCTGGCGATGACGAGATATACCCCCATCATCCACGGCAGCACACCGATGTGGCGCAGCCCGAATCGCGCGTACATGATCGGCCAGAAGGATACGGCCATTAGCGCGGCGGCGACGACCGCCACGTTTGCGCCGAACAGCCGCCTCGCCAGCGCGTAGGTCAACGTGACCGCCAGCACGCCAAAGGCCATCGGCAGCCAGCGGTAGCTGAGGGTGTTCTCGCCAAATAGCGCAATCGTCGCCGCGTGAATGGTGTGGTACAACGGCTCGTGGCCCTCGGCCTCGACGATGTACAGCGGACGCCAGCCGTCGCGGATGCGCACGTCCATGTCGAACTCGATCAGTTCGTCGTCGCGCCAGCCGGGCGGCGCGTCGAATGGGGCGCCGAAGCGGAAGGCAGTGGCGAGGAGGAGGATGGCGAGCATCAACCACATAGTCATTGCCCCACTTCGACTTCGCCAACGGAAATGATGTCTTCCCCTGAAGACACGCGCAGTCGGGTGCGGCTCGGCAAGACATACGCGCCGGCAAGTAAGCGATAGCTGCCCGGCGCAGCATCCGGCTTGATCACCCATCGATGCACTTGGGCGAAAGTGTCACCGGCCTGCCACGACGACACCGGCGCGTCGAGCCGATCCTCTTGAGCGACAAGCGCTCCATTCGGATCGAGCATGTGCGTGAACAGGACAACGGCGCGATCGTACAGTGTTTCGTCGATCGGGCCGAGCGCGGTTGGATCGATCACGCGCCACAGGGTTAGGACGGCGACTTCGCCGCCGGGCGAGGCGTTCGGCGTGACGACTTGCGCACCGGTCAGTTCAAGCGCAGCGCCGAAGTTGGCCGAGTACGGAGTCATCGCAGAGATGAGTCGATCGGAGGCTGCGCGTGGATTCCAATTGTACGCGTCGAAGAATTGGATCAAGTCGCCCGGGCGCATCCGGATCGTTTCGGGCGCGGGTAGGTCGAGCCGCTCGGCCAGCGCCGAGTCGATCGGCGTGAGCGCAGGGATCAACAGCAGCGCCGAGTCGGTGTCGGGGAAGACGATCGCGCGCCGCGCATCGAAGTGGCGCAGCCTCACGTCGGCGCGGCGCAGGCGGCGCGCGGCGATGAACGGGTCAAGCGGCTTATCGGGAAACGCGGATGAGATTGCCACGTCGCGGACATCGGATCGGGAGTTGACATGGTCGAGCAGGGAGGCCAGGTAGTTGTAATAGGCGGCGCGGACTGCCGGCGCGTTCGCCCAACGATCGAAATAGTCGGACACTGTGATAATCGCACTAAAAATGACCAGTGCGCCGATCCCGATCGCGCCGGCACTAAAGTGCGTTCCAGCGATCGGCCTGTGCCGCGTGACCAGGCGAGCGATGGCAACTGCTCCGATCGCCAGCAGGACGAAGATCGGCGGCTGCGCGGCGATGCTGTGAATGGTGGAGGTGAACGCGCCGACGACGAGCGTGGGGAGCAGGCCGAAGGCCAGCCAGATCAGCGTGTAACCGTAAGCCGGCATGCGCCACTTGCGGATGGCAATGGCGAGACCCACGACGAAGGGGATGGCGAGGATCGGATCGAAGATCGGGCGATCGGGAATGTTATAGGTGACGAACGGATCGCCCTTGACGAAGATCGTGCCCAGCCCTGCGGCGATCGTGCGGGCAAGGGAGTTGAGGCCGCCCGAGCCGACCGTCTCCGAGACCAGCGTGCCGGTGCGCCCCCACGATCGGGGATCGAGCAGGTGCGGCGCAGCGACGAGCGCGGCGACGATGAGCGCGATGACGATCGGTCGAAGTGAGTGTGGGCGTACAGGGGCAGGGGGGAGTCGAGAGAGCAGAAACAGGTACGCGCCGAGGACGGGGATCGAGGCGAGCGCGGCGCGGCCGGCTTCGTAAGGATAAACGGACAGGCCGAGGAATAAGCCGCTTGTGATGACGATGAGGGTTCGCTTGAATGGCTGGGAGTGTGCCGGTGTGGGGGTCAATAGTCGTGTCCACAGCAACCCGATGCCAATGGCAAACAGAGTCGGGACGGGTTGGTTGTTGAGCGCGAAGCGGCTGGTCATGACCGGCCAAAATCCGACGGCCATGAACGCGGCGGCTGTCAGCGCGATCCAGGCATCGAAGGCATAGCGCGCCCACAGAGTCGTGGCGACGATCAACAGCGCGCCAAAGAAGGCGGAGTGCAGGCGCTGCGTGAGATCGGTCGGGCCGAAGAGACGCATGAACAACGCGCCGGAATACTGCACGAACGGTTGATGGATGAAACCATACGGCGCATCGACCATGTGCCGCTCGCCGGTGGCATATACCGCCGCGGCGTGATACCC
>JBOGUH010000037.1:0-4939 GCA_050695975.1 Anaerolineae bacterium | reverse complement strand
ACTCCGGCCTGACGATCGAAGGCCGTGGCGCCGCGGTTGTGGATCACTTTTTGCGCTCGGTCGATCATCCCGAAGTCGCGATCATCGGCGACAGCGCACTAGTGCGCGATCCGCGCCACGGCGGCGTGGCCATGCCGTGCGCGCAGTTAGCCGTGAAAGAAGGCCAGCATACGGCGAAGGATATGGCTGCCGAGTTGACGGGCGACATTCGCCACGTTTATGTGCCGCACCTGCAGGGTCTGTTGATCTCACTGGGCGGCCGGCGCGGTGTCGGCACGATCGGGCCGGTGTGGGTGCGGCGGTTGATCGCCAGGCTTGGCAAAACCGGCGCGGAGACGCGATACATGTGGCATATCGGCGGCATGCGGCTGCTGCTCGCCAGATGGCTGTGGCTGCGCGCGGAGTGGGTACGCATCGTGCGGCGGATGCGTACCGAACGGCGTGGTCTCGATGGGATGGAGGTGTCACGATGATTCACAAGGCGCAAACCGCTTATCGAGTCGCCAGCGGACTGTTCCTGGTGGGGGTGCTCGGCCAGGTCCTCCTGGCCGGACTCGGCCTCTTCGCCCACCCGGCGAATTTCGTCACCCACGTGTACCTGGGCGCCGCCTTGCACGGCCTGGCGACCCTGATGTGGCTGCTGGCGGTGCTGGGCCGCCAACCGCTGGAGACGACCCGGCTGAACGGGGTGCTGTTCGGCGTCCTCGCCCTCCAGGGGCTGTTGCCTAACCTGCGCGGGATCGCCCCGGCGCTGGCCGCGCTGCATCCGGTGAATGCGCTGGTGATCTTCTGGCTCGCGCTGGTTCTGGCGCGCCGGGCGCAGGCCTTCGCCTGGCTGCGCACGCTGCGGAAGCCGACTGTCGCGGCTCGACAGCCCGTCTATCTGCGACCCGCACACACGACAAAGAGCTGAATCCACGCTTCCCGCCGCACGCCTTGTGAAGCATACGGTGGGAAGAATCGATTTCCAGCACGAGTGGTCTCGGTGGGACGGCAGCCGGCGCAAGATGATGTGTGGGAGTGTGAGAGTATTACTGCAACGTGATCACTCCGGCGCGGGTGGTTGACGACGAGTTACACTGGAATGACCTGGATTTGGATGTGAGCGTGCAGGCGGACGGGACGTATCGGATTCTGGACGAGGACGAATGGGCACGCAATGCCGAGCGATTAAGGCACGCGCCGGAGTTCATGGTAGGCGCGCGCCGCGCGATGGACGTGTTGATTACGTCGGTCGAGCGGCGCACGTTTCCGTTTGGGGTATTGAGTTAGAGTTAGAGTTGGGAGTTTGAGTTGGGATGGCGGGGGCGGGATGGCGATCACGCTGTTGGACGAAATTGAGCCGACGTGGCACGTCCACGAATATCACGAGACGATTGTGAGCGCGCCGCCGAATGTTGTGTACGACGCGATGATGGCGCTTCCGATCGGTGCGTCGACGGTGATGCGTGTGTTGATGGGGCTGCGCGAGTTGCCAGCGCGGCTGACGGGCCGCCCGACACGCACGGACGCGGCGCGCGAGAGGATGAGCACGCCCCAGATGAGTCTAATCGCGGCAATGCAATCGGGCGGCTTCGCGTTACTGGGCGAGCGGCCGGGCGACGAGATGGTGCTCGGTCTGGCAGGTCGATTCTGGGAGATGTCGCCCGTACGCGTGCGGCTGAACAGTCGCGAGGATTTCGTGAACTACCAGGAGAGCGGATCGACGCGGGCGAGCATCAACTTTCGGGTCGAGCCGCTCGATCAGGGTCGGACACGTGTGAGCAGCGAGACCCGCGTGCGCTGCTTCGGCGGGGCGGAGCGCAAGTTCAAGCTGTATTGGGCGCTCATCGGCCCATTCAGCGCGTGGATTCGAAGAGATTGGCTGCGCTTGATTAAACAGGCGAGCGAGTCGGCGAATACGCGAGTCAGCGATTGATCCACTCGTTCATCAATTGCCTTTTGCCCAATGGCGACCGAGCAGGAGAAGGCCATGGTGGACATGCAAACGGTTATCATCGTCGGGCTGGTGGGCTACATTCTGGGATTGCTGACGGCACTGAGGTCCGCTTCGAAGGCACGCTGAGGGCCCTGGGCGCCATCACCGATGGCGCCCAGATACAATTAGGGCGGCGGCTACGGGCGCGCTCATCCAGCCGCCGCCCGCATTGAATATGGCTTGAAGCGCCCCGACGCGCTTGCCATGGCCAGCCTGGTCGTCGATTTGCGGATCACCCAGATCGTCAACGGCGTGCGTGGCGTTCATGCGCTGTTGCCGCACGCTGCGATCACGTAAACCAGGAGCAAGATCATGAAATCAGAAAAATTCGACGACTTCATCGATCGTCAAATTAAGAAAGCACAGGAAGAAGGCACTTTCGACAATCTGAGCGGCAAGGGCAAGCCGCTGACGCACCTCGATAGCGATCCGCTAAACGGTGTCCTTCAAGCGCAGGGGTTCACGGCGCGTTGGGTCGAACTCGACCACGAGATCCGGCAGAAGGTTGAAATCGCCGAGCAGGCGGTGAAGCAGACTTACGAGTGGGTGATGCAAACCTGGAGCAGCGGCAGCGCCAGCCGGCAATTCGCGCAGGACGAATGGCGCAAAGCACGGCGCATCTTCCGCGAGCGGATCGCGGAGATTAACGAGCTGATCAAAACATACAATCTCCAAGTCCCGCCGACGATTGGACAGAAGTTTCTGTTGAAGGAAGAGGAGGAACTACGACAGTTAGGATTGACCATGGAGATTGAAATGTAAAACGTGAAGACGCAAGATGCGAGTGTTCACTCACGAACTTTATCTTCCAAGCGAGGATCGACCCGCAACGGAGGTGATCCGAAATCGTATCGGTTGTCTTCACGTAACACTTCAAAGGCCGGATTCAGCATCACCGGCGCCCCCCACCCCGCCACCGTCTCACCTCGATAGCGGGGCATCTTGTTGATGTTCGGGATCGTACCGGCCAGCACTGCCGGCTTCATGAATGCCACGGCCTTGACCAGTGACGAGAAACCCAGCAGCATAGATTCCCCCGTCGCCTTTTTGCGGACGGCCACCGCATCCCAGGTGATCGATGCCGGGTCTGGCTGTTCCCAACCGCGCGATGGCGGCTCCTGGTGGACGAGCAAATGCAGGTAACGCGGAAGCGGCTGAACGGAGCGGGCAACCGTCAAGTCAACGCCCGGCGCGGCGATTTCGGCGCTGCGATCTGCCACATCTGAACGCGGCTCACCCCGCGCGAGGACGAACGCGCCATCAAGCACGGGTTCAATCAAGATACGAGCGAAGCCGGCCTCACTCAAGATCGCAGCCAAATCGGACAGCGATCGCGTCTCGCCGGACAGCAAAACGATCGCCCGGCCGCCCGGCCGAAGCCCCACCTGTGAGACGAGCGCGAGATCGGCGGCGAGGGCCGCGTCACATTCGCCTTCCTCGCACAGCCTAACGAAGTGTTCGGTCGTTAAGGCTGTCGCCCAGGCGCGGGCCGGCGTGTCGAGTGGACGCACGCGGACGTGATCGGCGCTGGGAGGCAGGTGCCTGGCGATCACTTGGGCGATTTGGCTCAGGTCAGGCATGGCTCGCTCCACCGCGTTGAGCGCCTCGGCCGCGCATAGGGATGCGCGGCTACTTTACTGCTTGAAACACGCGGAAGCGGCTATCCTCATAAATCACATGCACGCCGGAAAACAGGCCGCTCATCTCGCGCTCGTAGCGCAGGAAGCGATGGGCGACCAAGAGCAAACGGCCGCCCGGTCGAAGAACCTCGGCTGCATCGTGAACGAACTGCCGCGCTACGGCAGTGTCCGTGCCGACGCCTTGATGAAACGGCGGGTTCGTCGCGACCACGTCGAAACGTCGATCGGCCACGGCCGACGCGCAATCGCTCCACACAACGTCGACGTCTTCGATGCCGGCGATCGACAGCGTGCGGCGCGTCGCCTCGACTGCCGCCGCGCTGGCATCGACGCACGTCACCCGATTCCCCAGTTGCGCTGCCACCCGTCCGACGATCCCGCAGCCGCAGCCGAGATCGAGCAGTGATTCGCCCGCGCGAAATTCCATCGCCTCGATCAAGCGCCGCGTGCCATCGTCGAGTTGATCGCGGGCGAACACGCCCGGCCCGGTCACGATGCGCCAGCGTGCGCCTCTGACTTCAACCTCACTTTCCACGAAACCATCGTCATCTGCCAGCACGAGTGTCTCCGGCCGCGTCGCCACAGCCACACGATGACCTTGTCCATAGGCGATCACGTGCGCGCTCCCGAAGATCGACTCCAGATCGTCGATGGCACTCTTCACACCGGCTCGATTCGCGCCAGCCAGATAGACACGCCCACCCGGTCTGAGCATGCCGGCGGCTTCGTGAATCAAGTGGCGCACCGAGTCGCGGCCCTTGGGGAGTGTCAAAACGGCGACATCGTAGTTCGAGGCACGTTCGCCTGAAGCGACGACGCCATTCATCGCCAGCGTGCGCCGCGTCGCCTCAACCGCGACGATGCTGTCGTCCAGCGCCGTCACGTCCGCGCCGCGCAGCGCGGTGAATGCGGCCACAATACCTCGGCCGCAGCGCAGATCGATCAGCCGATCTCCCGGCTTGACCTCAATCGCTTCGGCCAACAGCCGCGCATCGTGATCGACCTGATCCCAGTCGGGCAGCCCCGGCTTCGACGCGTAACGGATCGATCGATCGCCGACGCGCGCCTCGGACTCGCGCCAGCCGTAGTAGTTCAACAATTATTCAAACACCTTCGCAATCTCGTCACGCGCGAACGTTTTCAAGGGCGTCACGCCCGATGCGTCGCGCAGCATCACGCCGCGCTCACGTTCGACCACGCGCCCGATGATCGATGCGTCGATGCTCGCCGTGCGCAGCGCCTCGGCGATCGCCGAGGCGTCGTCCGCCTCGACCGCTATCAGCATCGATCCCGACGCGATGACACCCCAGGCGTCGATCCC
>JBOGUH010000036.1:0-1872 GCA_050695975.1 Anaerolineae bacterium | reverse complement strand
GTGACTCGGCCTGAGCGTGGCAATCCCCTCCCTTTCCCCAATTGACCGCGTTCGATTGCCCGGTTATACTTACTCCGAAAATATCGGTGTTAAGCGCCAGTTTGAACCGAATCGGCGCGTCGCGAGTTATACATGCGGATGCTGAACTGACGGGGTGGGGCAGGCTATGACAGAATCCAAATCCAGACCGGACGTGGGAACTATCCTACTGCTGGCGTTGATGTTGATGGTGGCGGCGTGGACCGTGTCTGCGTCGGATTGGGCGCCGGGGTTGGAGCTGATCCAGCCGGCGGCGCTGGCCGGGCTGTTGCTGGGCGTCGCGCTGGCCCACAGTGCATTCCGCCGCCTGCCGGCGCTCCTGCTGGCGCTGGGCTACGGCGCAGCCTGGATCGCGTTCACGTCGATGCCCTATCTGCCCCGCGCGGCCGGCGCCGGATCGCTCGGCGAGCAGCTGCTGGCGCTGGGCCGGCACATCGGCGAGTGGATCTGGCTGCTGCTGCGAACCGGCGTCGGCAAGGACAACTTCATCTTCCTCTTGTCGCTGATGGTCGTCTTCTGGCTGTTAGGCTATCTGTCCGCTTGGTTCACCTTCCGGGTCACGCGCGTGCTGCGTGTGGCGTTGCCGCCTGGCCTGGTGATTATGATCAACCTGTACTACTACGGCGGCAAGGCGCAGCTGTCGATCTTTCTGTATGCCTACTTCGTCTGCACCCTGCTCTACCTCGTCCGGGTCAACTATATGCTTCGCGAAAGAGAGTGGCGTCAATCACGTGTCGGGTACGATGGCGATCTGCGCGGCTCCTTCCTGCGCGGCGGATCAATTGTCACCGCCGTGGCCGTCCTCATTGCCTGGGCCGCTCCTGAAGTCGCCCCACTTCCGCAGTTCACCGATCTCTGGCGGCAGATCAGCAAGCCGATCCGTTCGATCGAGGACAGCTTCAATCGCCTGTTTTCCGCGCTGGAGGGTGAAGGCCCCGCGCTGGCCAACCCCTTCGGCCGGACGCTCGGCTTCGCCGGCCCGCGCACTCTCGGCGACACGGTGCTGATGGATGTGTACGTGAAAGACTCGCCCGATAACGCCAATGCATTGGCGCGTTACTGGCGCGCTGGCACATTCAACGTTTACACCAGTAATGGCTGGCGCAACTCCGACAGCGATTCGTATGTCTTCAGCCCCGGCGCGTCACCCCTGAATACGCAATACCTCCAACGCTCGAACGTCCAGCAGACCTTCACGTTCTACTTTCCGCGCACGTCGCTGTTGATCGCCGCCGCCCAGCCGGTGTTCTTCAGCCGCGACGCCGAGGCGGATGCCGAACTGGTGACGATCGCCCGCGAGGGAGGCGCGCCGAGCGGGGACGTGTCGGCGGCCCAGATTTACGTCGATCCATCGCTGGTGATCAGCCGCGATGCGCTGCGCGCCGGCGACTCGTACGACGTCATCTCGTCGCTGTCTATCGCTGAGATCGACGCGCTGCGCGCCGCCAGCGTCGACTATCCCACCTGGATTTCCGCTCGCTATCTCGAGCTGCCGGACGACTTTCCGCAGCGCGTGAAAGACCTGGCCCGGCAGATCGTCACCGAGGCTGGCGCGACCAATCCATTCGATCAGGCGACAGCGCTCGAGCGCTGGCTGCGCAGCAACATCACCTACAACGAGAAGATCCCCGGTCCGCAGCCGGGGCAGGACGGCGTGGATTACGTGCTGTTCGAGTCGCGCGCGGGCTATTGCGATTATTACGCCTCGGCGATGGCGACCATGGCCCGCTCGCTGGGCATCCCCGCGCGAGTGGCCGTAGGCTACGCGCGTGGCCAGTTCGAATCGTCGGGCGACGTGTACCGCGTGCGCGAGCGCGATGCGCACTCCTGGGT
>JBOGUH010000035.1:0-2264 GCA_050695975.1 Anaerolineae bacterium | reverse complement strand
CCGTCGAAGTCACCGCCGAAGGCATGGACGAAGCCGAGGCGATCGCTGCGCTGCGCAGCCTGGTCGAATCGAACTTCGGCGAGGGGGAGTGAGTGCGCGATGCGACGACTCCAGGGTATCCCTGCATCGCCCGGCGTCGTGCTAGGGCCGGCGTTTCGCTTCGAGCGCAGGACGCTGAACGTACCGCGCATCACGGGCCAGAACTTCGAAGTGGAGTGGGCGCGATTTGAAGCGGCGTCCGCGCGCGCGAAAGAGGAACTTGCGCACGTTCGCGAACGGGCCGAGCGCGAGATCGGCAGCGCCGAGGCGGACATCTTCGAGGCGCACCAGATGTTCCTCGACGATCCGGCGCTGCTCGATGCGATCCGGCTGGCGATCGGATCGACCGGCCTCAACGCCGAAGCGGCGGTCTCCGACGCGGCACACACCTACGCCGCCATCCTGTCTGGACTGCCCGATCCGGCGCTCAGCGCCCGCGCGGCCGACGTGCACGACGTGGGACACCGGCTACTGCGCGCACTGATGGACGTCTCTGAGGACGACGTGACGCTGACGGCACCGTCGGTCGTAATCGCGCGTGAGCTCACTCCCTCGGACACCGTGATGATGGATCGGCGACTGGTGCTGGCCATGGTCACCGAGGTGGGCGGCCCAACCTCGCACGCGGCGATCCTGGCGCGCAGCGTGGGCATTCCGGCGATCGTCGGCGTGGGCGATGGGCTGAGCGACATCCCCACCGGCGCGCTGCTGGCCGTCGATGGCGACGCGGGGACGCTGGTCGCCGATCCGGATGAGGCGACCCGCAGTGCGATTGCGGTGAAGCGGGCGAGTCTGCAGGCCCGCCAGGCGCAGGCGAAGGCGCGCGCGGCCGAGCCGGCGGTGAGTCGTGACGGCAAACGCGTCGCGGTGCTGGCCAACGTCGGGGCTGCGTCCGGCGCTCGCGCGGCGCTCGAGCAGGGCGCGGAAGGTATCGGGCTGTTCCGCACCGAGTTTCTGTATCTCAAGCGGGACTCGGCGCCGAATGAGGATGAGCAGGTCGAAGCGTATCGCGCGGTCATCGAGGTGATGGGCGATCGCCCGGTCACCGTGCGCACGCTCGACATCGGCGGCGACAAGCCGCTGCCCTATATTAACGTGGGCCACGAGGCAAACCCATTCCTCGGCTTGCGCGCGGTGCGCATCGGTCTTGAGTGGCCCGATTTGCTGCTGATGCAGCTGCGGGCAATCCTGCGCGCGGGCGCCGGTCACAACGTCAAGATCATGTTCCCGATGGTCGCCACGCTGAGCGAAGCGCGCGCAGTACGCGCGTTGACTGATCAGGCGCGGGACGAGCTGGCCGCGCGCGGCGTGTCGCTGGCCGAACGCGTCGAGGTCGGGATCATGGTCGAAATCCCGTCGGCGGCGGTGATCGCCGATCGGCTGGCGCGCGAGGTCGATTTCTTCAGCATCGGGACGAACGACCTGGCGCAGTACATGCTGGCGGCCGATCGCACTAACCTGCGTGTCGCGCATCTGGCCGATGCTTTCCATCCGGCCGTGCTGCGCTTGATCAAGCAAGTGATCGATGCGTCGCACGCCGCGGGCAAGTACACCGGGTTGTGCGGTGAACTGGCCGGCGAGCCGCTGGGCGTGCCCATTCTGTTCGGCTTGGGCTTGGACGAGTTCAGTATGAATCCGCCGGCCGTGCCGATAGCGAAGGAAATCGTGCGCAGGCTGACGCTGGACGAAGCCAGGCGGGTCGCGCTCGCCGCGCTCGATCTCGACGACGGTGGGGCTGCCCGCGCGCTCGTGCGCGACAGGTGGCCCTGGGTGACGAGTTAGCAACGAATGAAAAACGGACACATGCGGTGCAGTGCTCCCGTAAACAGATGAACGAGGTCAGCTGGGGAACTGGCTGGCCTTTGTTCTTGTTGAACCCTTACGCAGGTTGCAAACCTTCGCAAGGGTTTGGGGAATGGCGCATGGGAGCTGAGAGTCTTGACCAAATGATGGAAGTGGCGATCCTCGCGGCACGGCAGGCCGGCGCATTGCTGCGGATGCACTGGGAACGCGGCGTCGTCGCCGAGCACAAGGGCGAGATCGATCTGGTGACGGAAGCCGATCGGGCGTCCGAAGCGCTGATCCTGAAATCGCTGTCGGAGCAGTTCCCCGATCATGCCTTTTACGCCGAGGAAAGCGGTGACAGCGGCGCTCAGTCGTCGCACGTCTGGCTGATCGATCCGCTAGATGGAACGACCAACTACGCACACGGATTCCCGGTGTTC
>JBOGUH010000034.1:0-3677 GCA_050695975.1 Anaerolineae bacterium | reverse complement strand
TGAGACCCGGACAGAATTAAGTAGTCAAGGCACTAGCAGGACGCTGAGCAGGACGGTGGCGGTTAGTTGGGCAATAAACCAACGGTATCATGCGTTGGCAGCCGCCCAGACTTTGAGGTACAATAGCGCGCGTTCAGTCCACGGGTCGCGCGCGATCATGGAATCAACCCTCGTCCTCAACAACCGATACCGCCTGCTGTCGCAAATCGCTGCCGGTGGCATGGCGGTCGTCTACAAAGCGCAGGACATGCTGCTGAATCGCGTCGTCGCAGTCAAAGTCCTGCGCGAGTCGTTTGCGGCCGATCCCACCTTCCAGGCCCGATTCCAACGCGAAGCCCAAGCGGCCGCCAACCTCAGTCACGTCAACATCGTCACGGTCTATGACGTCGGTCACGATGCGGGCCGGTACTACATCGTGATGGAGTACGTCGACGGCCAAGACCTGAAGCAGATCCTCCGCGTCGAAGCGCCGCTGCCCATCCAGCGCGCCGTCGACATCACCATCCAGATCTGCGCGGCTCTCGGCGCCGCCCACCGCGCCGGGCTGGTTCACTGTGATGTCAAGCCGCAGAACGTGCTCGTCACCTCCGATGGGCGCGTCAAAGTCACCGATTTCGGCATCGCACGCGCGCTGTCGCAGGCTTCAACCCACATCACGGATACGGTGTGGGGCACGCCGCATTACATCTCGCCGGAACAGGCGGCGGGCGAGTCGCCCACACCCGCCAGTGACGTGTACGCCGCCGGCGTGGTGCTGTACGAGATGCTGGCTGGCCGATTGCCGTTCGAGGGCGAAACGCACACGCAGCTCGCGCTGGCCCACATGCGCGACGAGCCCCCACCGCTCGCCTCGCTCAACCCGGCTGTCCCGCCCCACATCGATCAGATCGTCCACAAGGTGATGAGCAAAGAGCCTTCGGCGCGCTACCGCTCCGCCGACCAACTGGCGACCATCCTGATCGAGTATCGCCACGTCGCCGATCAATCGACCGGCTTCCAACCGCCCAGGCGTCCCTTATCTGGCCAAACCGTGACCCGCGCTCCGATCCGCGAAGCCGCCCCAGCGCAGGGTCAGGCCGATGGCTTCGACTGGCTGGGCTGGATACTCGGTGGGCTGGCAGCGATTGCCATCATCGGACTGATCCCGCTGTGGCTGATTGTCTTTCGCGCCTACTCGGCCCCGGCCCCAACGCCGACGCTGCCTCCCAGCGGGACCTCCCCACCTGGCCCAACGGCGCCGCCTGGCGCCGATCGGGTCAGCGTGCCCGGTCTGGTCGGCCTGACGCGCGAGCAGGCAGTCGCCGAGTTAGGCGAAGCCGGCCTGCGCGTCGTCGAGGGCGCGCCGCGCTTCAGCGCCGAGGCGCCGGCCGGCAGCGTCATCGAGCAGATGCCCGCTGCCGACGAGCTGGTCCCGCGCAACTCGATCGTTCAGATCATTGTCAGCAGCGGCCCCCAGGTATCGAGTGTGGTTAACGTGATCGGCCTGATTTTCGATCAAACGATCGAGGAGGGTCTCAAACAATATGGCTGGGACCTGCGTGTTGAAGAAGAATACAGCCAGGAACCCTACCACAAGATCCTCAACCAATTTCCCCCGCCGCTCTCG
This sequence comes from Anaerolineae bacterium, assembly GCA_050695975.1. Taxonomy (GTDB): domain Bacteria; phylum Chloroflexota; class Anaerolineae; order Fen-1058; family Fen-1058; genus DASSFZ01. Next base: position 2,071 of record JBOGUH010000034.1, on the reverse strand, counting down.
CAGTTGGCAGCGGGCGAACCACTCACGCTCACGGTCAGCGGAGGCATCACCATCGCCTTGAGCGTCCAGTTCGGCGGTATCATCCAGCTCGACAATGTGCTGCTGCCCAACGATCAACTCCGCCCGGGCGACCCGATCGATGTCACCTTTGCGTGGCGCGCTCTGCGCCGCCCCGATACGCCTTACGTTCGATTTATTCACTTCGTCGATCCGGATGGCGAGATTCAGGCGCAGGCCGACTTGGAACCCACAACCCCCACGACGACCTGGTTCCGCAACGTGGTGATCCGCGATCAGTACTTCCTCCCCACTCCCTTCGACATTCCTCCCGGCGAGTACAAACTCTTCGTCGGATTCTACCCGACCGGGTCACCGCCCAGCCGCCTGCCCATCACCGATGCCGGCGAGAGCGAAGAGACCGCCAACGAGAGGGCCTTGGTAAAGACGATGACCGTCTTGCCTTGACGCAACCGCCGGCGGGCCTTCACAATCGCATCACAGTTGCAACACAACCGCAACGCATCCTTTACAGGGGTGCGTAGCACGTTTGTCTGAAGTAAGGTATAATTTTGCCTGATGCTTTGTGTTTCAAGATGTAAGGAGTGTGTGGACGGAGGTTTAACGTGAACACAGCCAAACCGCGAAATAACTTTGTCTACCTGATCATCATCATCGCCATTGGCGCGATCTTGATCTCCGTTTTGCGCGGCCAATCCCGGCCTGCCGATGACATCACACTGACGGACTTGGCGGTTCTCATCAACAAAGGCCAAGTCAAATCGATCGCGCAGGCCGATCTCGATCTGACGATCACAAAAACAAACGACCAGGTCGTCACGTCGCGCGCCGGCGAAGGCTCCCCGATTGTCGAGCAGCTGACCGCCGTAGGCGCCGACCCGGCGCGCTTCAAGGCCGGCGAGCCTGGCGTGGTCGTCATCAAGAACGAGCGACCGCCCGAATGGGGCACCTGGCTCAGCCTGCTGTCTTACATGATCCCGGCCTTGTTTGTCGTCGGCTTGATCTACTTCATGTTCCGCCAGGCTCAGGGCTCCAACAACCAGGCGCTATCGTTCGGCAAGAGCCGCGCTCGCATGATCAGCAGCGAACATCCGACGGTGACGTTTGACGACGTGGCCGGCGAAGACGAGGCCAAACAAGAACTGGCCGAGGTCGTGGAGTTCCTCAAGGAACCTGAAAAATTCATCTCGCTAGGCGCGCGCATTCCCAAGGGTGTGCTGCTGGTCGGCTCGCCCGGCACGGGCAAGACGCTGCTGGCCAAAGCCGTCTCCGGCGAAGCGGGCGTGCCGTTCTTCAGCATCAGCGGCTCCGAGTTCGTCGAAATGTTCGTCGGCGTGGGTGCGTCGCGTGTGCGCGACCTGTTCGACCAGGCCAAGCGCCACAGCCCGTGCATCGTGTTCGTGGACGAGATCGACGCGGTCGGCCGCCATCGTGGCGCCGGGCTGGGTGGATCGCACGACGAGCGCGAACAGACGCTCAACCAGATCCTGGTCGAGATGGACGGCTTCGATACCGATACCAACGTGATCGTCGTGGCTGCCACCAACCGCCCGGATATCCTCGATCCGGCCCTGATGCGCCCCGGCCGCTTCGACCGGCGCGTCGTGCTCGATCGACCCGACCTGCAAGGCCGCCACGGCATCTTCAAGGTGCACTCGCGCGGCAAACCGCTGGCCGATGACGTGAATCTGGAGACACTGGCTAAGTCGACGCCCGGCTTCGTCGGCGCGGACATCGAGAACACGGTCAACGAGGCCGCCATTCTGGCCGCTCGCCGCAACAAGAAGGCGATCAACATGATCGACTTCGAGGAGGCCATCGAGCGGGTCATCCTCGGGCCGGAGCGCAAGAGCCGCATCATCCTGCCCAAGGAAAAGAGACTCACGGCTTACCACGAGGCCGGTCACGCAGTCGTGATGCGCGCGCTGCCGAACAGCGACCCAGTGCGCAAGGTGACGATCATCCCGCGCGGCATCGCCGCCGGCGTCACCTGGAGCATGCCCGACGAAGACAGCATGCACATGAATCGCTCGAAGTTGAAGGACATCATGGC
>JBOGUH010000033.1:0-4322 GCA_050695975.1 Anaerolineae bacterium | reverse complement strand
TGACACTCGGTCCAAAGTCGATCTGAATGTCGGCCAGCACCGGCGTGGCGACCTTGGCGTAAAAGGCCGAGACTTCTTCTTCGATGCGCTGGCCGGGGCGCACGTAGGCGCTCGCGCCGCGATTCTCTTGCGCCAGCGTGTCGAGCAGGATCGCGTTCACGTCGTCGCCCACGCCGAAGGCGAACAACCGCACGTTCTTGCGCGTCGCCGCAGCGAAGTTGGCTGCGATCCGGTCCGGCTCGACCTCGCCGGCAGTCGGCACGCCATCGGTCAAGAAGATGATCGTCGCTGGCCGCTGGGCCTCCACCTGCGCCAGCGCTTCGAGCAGCGCGCGATTGATGTCGGTGCTGCCCAGCGCCGCCAGTCCATCGACGAAGGGCCGCGCCTCGTTCGCTTCGCGCGCCGGCCGCAGGCCATCGGCGTAGCGCGACAGCGTGTCGCTGAACGCGATGATGTTGAATCGGTCTTCAGGGTTTAGATGATCGAGAATGTAGCGCAGGGCGTCCCTGGCCTGTTCGATCTTCGCGCCTTCCATCGAGCCTGACGTATCCAACACCACGATCACGTCCTTCGGCACAGCGCGGCTTGCATCGACTTCGACGTTGGGCGCAGCCAACAGCAGGAAGAAGCCTTGACCGTTCTCAGCATCGCGATACGTCAGCACGTTCAGGCCGATGCCCTGCGGCGAGACGGTGTAGATCAACTCAAAGTCTTGATCGGGCAGGACGTTATTCGCTTCGTAAGATGCGCGCGCGCGAAAATCGCCGTCGCGCGAAATCGACACGTCGTGGCTGGGCGAATAGATAGCCTTGATCGCGTCGGGCGACGTGACTTCAACGCTCACGCTGACCGATTCGAGCGGCTGAGCCGAGAACCGTTCGGTATTCAGCGGGTACACGTATCGGATCAACCCGCCGTCGGCGCGCAGCACCTGACTGTATTCGATCTCGACCCGGCGCTCGCCGCCGGGCGGGATGGGGAACACGCTGGCCTGTACCGCGCCACGGCCGACGTATTCGAGCAGCGCCGGGTCGCGCCGCTGGCGGACGATGTCGTCGTAAATACGGCGGGCTTCGTCAGCGCTGAGAACCTTGGACTCAATGCGCTGCCCATCGACCCACATCGCAAAGTCGCCGACCGCCGCTTCGGCCGGCAGCGGGAAGATGTAGGCGCCCTCCACGTCCCACGACGCATCGTTGACGAAGGCCTGATCGATGTGCGTCGTCGCGACCTGGTTGTCAATCGTCACGTTGACGCGGTGATATTTCACGCGCAGCGGCGTACTGAACGGCGGGCAAGGGTAAGGCAGGACGGGACAACCTTCACACGGTGGTGGCGGGGGGCAGGGAGGCGGCGGGCAGCGGCCTTCGATACAGATTGGCGGCTCGGGAATGATAATGCCGTCGGCAAAGGCCGGTCTGGCCAGTGATAGTAACAGCGAAAGGGTGAACAGAAGGACGAGGGAGAATCGGGTCTTCATCGAACTCCTCCTGGCGAGTAGTGGCGGAGCACCATCTGAGGATTAGACGAAAAACGCCGTCGCCGGGTTCCTTGACGCTTCTTCTGTGCTTGCTATAATTATCGCAAAAGGTCGAGGCGACCTGGTACGGTCGCCTCGCAATGTGAAAGTACCCGAATGATCGATAAACTCCAGGGCATCGAGGCCCGCTACGAAGAACTCAACACGCTCCTCGCCGATCCGGCCGTGACGAGCGATTACAACAAGCTGCGCGACCTCGGCCAGGAACGCGCCGAGATCCAACCGATCGCCGAAACCTTCCGCGCGTACAAAGCCGTGCTGAAGGAACTCGACGACGCGCGCGCGCTCGCCGCCGATACGCGCGACGACGATCTGCTGAGCATGGCGCAGGACGAGATCGCGCGTCTGGCCACGCGCAGCGCCGAACTGAAGGAACGACTGAAGTCGTTGCTACTCCCCAAAGACCCCAAAGATGATAAGAACGTCATCGTCGAAATCCGCGCGGGCACTGGCGGCGACGAGGCCGGCTTGTTTGCGGCCGACCTGTACCGGATGTACACCCGGTACGCCGAGAACCACGCTTGGAAGACCGAGCTGCTGTCAGCTAACGACACCGGCGTGGGCGGATTCAAGGAGGTCATTTTCCTGGTCAAAGGCAAAGGCGCGTACTCCCGGCTGAAGTTCGAAAGCGGCGTCCACCGGGTTCAGCGCGTGCCGGCGACCGAGGCGCAGGGTCGCATCCATACGTCCACTGCCACCGTGGCCGTGCTGCCGGAAGTCGAGGATGTCGAGATCCACATTCCCGAAAAGGATATCGAAATCGAAGTGTACAAATCGGCCGGCGCGGGCGGCCAGAACGTGCAGAAGAACTCGACCGCGGTGCGCATCCGCCACCTGCCCTCCGGCATCGTCGTCCAGTGCCAGGATGAGCGCTCGCAGCTCCAGAATAAGCTGCGGGCGATGTCGATCTTGCGCGCCCGGCTGTACGAGATGGAAGAGCGGAAGCGCACGAGCGAGCTGACCGATACGCGCCGCTCGCAGGTGGGCAGCGGCGAGCGCAGCGAAAAGATCCGCACCTACAACTTTCCTCAGAACCGGATCACCGACCATCGCATCAACCTCACCTCGTACCAACTCGACACGGTGCTGGATGGCGAGCTGGACGAGTTTATCGACGAACTCGCCACGCGCGACCACGCCGAGAAGCTGCAGGCGGCACAGGTTTGACATGAGCACGCCGACGGCCGCCGAGCGGACTTCGACATTAGGCCAGGCCTTGCGCGCTGCCTCGAAGCGCCTGGCCGCTGCGGATGTCGATTCGCCGCGCCTGGCCGCCGAGGCATTGCTGTCGCATACGCTCGACCTCAGCCGCGCCCACCTGCTCGCCCACCTGGAACAGTCTCTCTCGCTCAGTCATTTCGCCGATTACCAGACGCTCGTCGATCGCTGCGAGTCGGGCGAGCCTCTGGCTTACGTGCTCGGCCATCGTGAATTCTACGGATTGGACTTCGTCGTCGATCCGCGCGTGCTAATCCCACGCCCCGAAACCGAATTACTGATTGAGACGGCGATCGCTATCGCCCACGCCCGATCGGGAAACCCCGATCGCGAATACCGGATCGCCGACATCGGCACCGGATCAGGCGCAATCGCCGTTACACTGGCAGCGCACCTGCCGCAGGCGAGCATCATCGCCATAGACATTTCGCCCGAAGCGATCGAAGTCGCCCGCGAAAATGCGCGCCGCCACGCCGTGGCCGATCGAATTGAGTTCAAGGTCGGCGATTTGCTGACGCCGATCGACGCCCCGCTCGATGTCGTCGCCGCCAATCTGCCGTACGTCCGCAGCGCGGAGTGGGCGTATCTCTCCCGATCGATCCGGCACTACGAGCCGGAAGTCGCGTTCAACGGCGGTTCGGATGGGTTGGGGTTGGTGCGCCAGCTGCTGGATGCTGCGCCCCACGCGCTGCGGCCCGGTGGATCGATCCTGATGGAGATCGGCGCATCGCACGGCGATGCGGCGATCGAGCTCGCCCGCGATGCATTCCCGGCGGCCGATATTCAGGTCAAAACCGACATGGCCGGTCTCGATCGATTGCTGGTCGTTCGAACGAGGGACACCCGGCGCGCACAAAGATTCTGAGGCTATTTTCTGCGCGTCATGCAAACCATTACCCTAAAAGCCGACGAGCCTGGAGCCATCGAGCGCGCCGCGCAGATGCTGCGCGACCACAAGCTCATCGCCTTCCCGACAGACACCGTTTACGGGCTGGGCGCGCTCGTGTTCGAAGCCGGCGATGTGGCGGCGTTGTACCGCGCCAAAGACCGGCCGCCCGAGCGTGCCATTGCCATCCTGCTGGCCGATCAATCGATGATCGGTCAGGTAGCGGAGCAAATCCCCACCGTCGCGCACCGCCTGATGAAAAAATTCTGGCCGGGCGCACTGACGCTCATCGTCCCCAAACGATCGAATATTCCCGATGCAGTCAGCAGCGGCCCGACGGTCGGCGTGCGCGTGCCCGCCCTCGACTTTGCGCGCCGCCTGCTGGCGATCACCGGCCCACTCGCCGTGACCAGCGCCAACCGATCGGGCCTGGCCAGCCCGCGCAGCGCATCCGAAGTGCTCGGGCAGCTCGATGGTCGCATCCACGCCGTAGTGGATGGCGGCACGATCGACGGCGCGCCTTCCACCGTTCTCGACTGCGCGCGTGTTCCGCCGTCGATCGTGCGCCACGGGCCTATCACAGAAGACCAGCTGCGCGCCGTGACCCGATTGGCCTAATGAGACCTGCCAGGTCTCGCGTAGTACCCCCGAAGCGCCTGTCCTGCGAAGTCCCCGACC
>JBOGUH010000032.1:0-4199 GCA_050695975.1 Anaerolineae bacterium | reverse complement strand
AGGTGGAAGTGGCGGTGCCGGACGAGTATACCGGTGACATTGTCGGCGGCCTGTCCTCGCGACGTGGCCAGATCGAAGGCATGGAACCACGCGGCCAGGGCCTTCAGGCGATTCGCGCCTTTGTCCCGCTCGGCGAGATGTTCGGCTACGCCACCGATCTGCGTTCGCAAACAAAAGGGCGCGGCACGTACACGATGGAGTTCGCCCACTACGCCGAAGTACCGGCCAGCGTGGCCCAAGAAATCTTACAAACTGGAAAACGCGCGGACGCGGTTCGCGCGCGCTAACGCATCAGGAGGGGAAACATGTCGAAAGGGCACTATGAGCGGACGAAGCCGCACGTGAACGTGGGGACGATCGGGCACATCGACCACGGCAAGACGACGCTGACGGCGGCCATCACCAAGACGCTGGCGCTAAAGAAGATGGCCGAGTTTCGCGCGTTCGACAGCATCGACAACGCGCCGGAGGAGCGCGAGCGGGGCATCACCATCGCCATCGCGCACGTGGAGTACGAGACGGTCGCGCGGCACTACGCGCACGTGGACTGTCCGGGGCATCGCGACTACATCAAGAACATGATCACCGGGGCGGCGCAGATGGACGGGGCGATCCTGGTGGTGGCCGCGCCGGACGGGCCGATGCCGCAGACGCGCGAGCACGTGCTGTTGGCGCGCCAGGTGGAAGTGCCGGCGATGGTGGTGTTTCTGAACAAAGTCGACATGCTGGACGACCCGGAGTTGCTGGAGTTGGTCGAGTTGGAGTTGCGCGAGTTGCTGAGCAGTTACGGCTTTCCGGGCGAGAGCACGCCGATCATTCGCGGCTCGGCGCTGGCCGCGCTGAACGAGGCCAGCCGCGACCCGGCGGCGGCGGGCTACGCGCCGATCTGGGCGTTGCTGGCGGCGGTGGACACTTACATCCCCACCCCGCGGCGCGAGAAGGACAAGCCGTTCCTGATGCCGGTGGAGGACGTGTTTTCGATCAAGGGGCGCGGCACGGTGGTGACCGGGCGGGTGGAGCGCGGGCTGGCCCACAAGGGCGAAGAGGTGCAGCTCGTCGGGCTGCGCGATTCGCGCACGACGGTGATCACCGGCACGGAGATGTTCCACAAGGAGTTGGACGCGGTGGAGGCCGGCGACAACGCGGGGATACTCTTGCGCGGCATCGAGCGCACGGATGTGGAGCGCGGCATGGTGCTGGCCCAGCCGGGGTCGATCCGGCCGCACACCACCTTCGAGGCGGAGGTGTACGTGCTGCGCAAGGAGGAGGGCGGGCGGCACAAGGCCTTCTTTCCGGGGTATCGCCCGCAGTTTTACATTCGGACGCTGGACGTGACGGGGGAGATCGCCTTACCGGCCGGGGTGGAGATGGTCATGCCTGGCGACAACGTCAACATGACGGTCAAGTTGATCACGCCGGTGGCCTTGGAGGCGGGCAGTCGCTTCGCCATTCGCGAGGGCGGGCTGACCGTCGGCGCCGGCGTCATCACCAACATCAGAGAGTAATTAAGTAGTAGCGACTGTGCGTAGCCCCCTTTTGGGTTAGTCGCGTTTGACGACTGAAGTCGTTACTACTTTTAGAATTGAGCGAACCCAATGGCCAAGCAGAGAATCCGCATTCGCCTTAAGGCATACGATCATCGCCTGCTCGATCAGTCGGCCAAGCGCATCGTCGAAGCAGCCGAACGCACGGGCGCGACGACGGTCGGCCCGGTGCCGCTGCCGACTCGCTTCGAGCGATTCACCGTGCAGCGCGGGGCGTTCATCGATAAGAACAGTCAGGAACATTTCGAGATTCGCACGCACAAGCGGCTGATCGATGTGGTTGATCCGGACTCGAAAACGATCGACACGCTCATGCGTCTGAACCTGCCGGCCGGTGTGGATATCGAGATCAAATTTTAGAGGATTCGATGAAAGGCATCTTGGGCAAGAAAATCGGGATGACGCATATCTTCACCGAGACAGGTGAACGTGTCCCGGTCACCGTCATCGAGGCTGGCCCGTGCTACGTGACGCAGGTCTGCACACTGCAGGCGAACGGCTACAGCGCCATCCAGATCGGTTTTGACCCGGCCAGGAAAGCCGAACGGCTGCCGAAAGGTGAACGCGGCCATCTGGGTTTGCTCAAGACCGACGAGAAACATCCCAGGCGCAAGAAACTCCCGACCGAAGTGCCGCCGGTTCGTGTGCTGCGCGAGCTGCGCGTCGGCGAGGACGAGCAGTACGCCGAAGGTCAGGTGCTCAAGGCGGACATCTTCCGCGTGGGAGATCGCGTCAATATCGTCGGCACGTCCAAGGGCCGCGGGTTCGCCGGCACCGTGAAGCGACATCATTTCAGCGGCGGTATCCGCACGCACGGCCAGTCCGATCGGCACCGTGCGCCTGGATCGATCGGTGGGGGCACAACGCCCGGCAAGGTGATCAAGGGCAAGCGCATGGCCGGCCACATGGGCGTCGCGCGTGTCACGTCCCAGCACGTGGATGTCGTGTTGGTCGATGCCGATCGCAACCTGATCGGCGTGCGCGGCAGTGTGCCAGGCGCCAACGGCGATTTGGTGCTGGTGAAGGAAGTGCGCAAGAAATAGTCGGGTAGTCGGGTAGCCCAATAGTCAAGTAGTCGCTCGACTGTCTGACTACGAGACCACCAGGCTACAAGACTAACGGACTCGCCGAGGAGCGCTCGTATGAAGGTTCAAGTGCGGAACATGGCCGGCCAGAGCGTCGGTGAAATAGAGCTGAACAAAGCGATCTTCGAGGCGCCGATCAATACCGCGCTGATGCACCAGGCGCTCACCCGCCAGCTGGCGAACGCGCGGCAGGGCACGGCCAAGACCAAGACGCGCGGCGAGGTGAGCGGCAGCACGCGCAAAATGTGGCGGCAAAAGCACACGGGCCGCGCCCGCCAGGGCAGCCGTAAGGCCCCGCACTGGCGCAAAGGCGGCACGGCCTTCGGCCCGATCCCGCGCTCGTACGCGCAGGCTATGCCCCGACAGATGCGCCGCGCCGCGCTGCGATCAGCCCTGTCGGTGAAGGCGGCCGACAACCAGATCATCGTGCTGGATGCGTTGACGCTCGACGCGCCGAGGACCAAGTCGATTTCCGACATGCTGCGCAGTCTGGACGTCAACACGTCGGCCTTGGTTCTCCTGCCCGAGAGCAATCCCGCCGTGGAGCGATCGATTCGCAATTTGGAGGGCGTGCAGTACCTGCGCACACAGTATCTCAACATCCGCGACCTGTTGAACTTCAGTGTCGTTCTGCTGCCCAAGAGCGCGCTCGATGTCATCGACGGCATGCTGGGCTGAGAGCGCGTCCGAGAAGCGAGGCATCCCCGGATGCCGGGTTCGCACGTGGGCCTGCGAACTCCTCGGGGTTACCGGAACGCACTTTAGTGTTTGAAAAGCATTGGCTTTAAGGAGTGAGCAATGCATTTGTACGAAGTGTTGAAGCGCCCGCTGGTCACCGAAAAGACGACCTACCTGCGCGATCTCGGCCAGTACGCTTTTGAGGTTGATGTGCGCGCGAACAAGACGCTCGTCAAGCAGGCTATCGAGGAAATCTTCAAAGTCGATGTCGTGTCGGTGCAAGTGATCAATCTGCCGGCCAAGCGCCGCCGTTATGCGCGTAGCCGCCAGATTGGCAAGAAGGCCAAGCAGGCCATTCGCCAGACAGGCTGGAAGAAGGCGATCGTCAAGCTGGCCGCCAACCAAAAGATCGATCTGTTCGAGGGCGTGTAAACCGTCCAATACACCTTCCCGGTGTCTACCCGACTCCGCTGCGCTGCGGGGGTGCTTCGCGAGACCGGGGAGGCCCAGATGGCACGTCGAGGAGAAGCCAACGTGGCGATCAAGAAGTACCAACCGACCTCGCCCGGACGGCGTGGAATGACCGGCGACGCATTCGAAGACATTACGCGAGAGCGGCCCGAACGCTCGCTGACGGTCAATTTGAAGCAGCGCGGCGGCCGCAATGCACAGGGCCGGATCACGGTGCGCCATCGCGGCGGCGGCGCCAAGCGGCGCTACCGCCTCGTCGATTTCAAGCGCGATAAGCACAACATCCAAGCGCAGGTGGCGACGATCGAGTACGATCCAAACCGCACGGCGCGCCTTGCGCTGCTGCACTACACGGATGGTGAAAAGCGCTACATCATCGCGCCGGACGGGCTGAAGGTCGGCGACACGCTGCTCAGCGGCC
>JBOGUH010000031.1:0-1639 GCA_050695975.1 Anaerolineae bacterium | reverse complement strand
CGTCCTGCCGGCGACAGTGCAACTGTCGCCTGAACGATGTGCCTGCATCCTTTCTCGGACTATACAAATCGCGTAATCCATGATAAACTTCCGAAGGCTGGCTATTGGAATCCTCCTCGACATGCGTTGTTTAGTCCTATCTGACATTCACGCGAACCTGACCGCGTTTGAGGCCGTCCTCGACGACGCGGGCCGTTTTGATTTCATTTGGTGCCTGGGCGACATGATCGGCTACGGCCCCGATCCCAACGAGTGTGTCGCCCGCCTGCGCGAACACCCGCATCTGTGCCTGTCGGGCAACCACGACTGGGCTGCGCTGGGCAAAATCGACCTGCGCGGGTTCAATTCGGATGCGCGTATCTCGTCCGAATGGACGCGGCAGCAGCTGGCCCCCGCGGCACGGGCCTACCTGCAGGCGCTGCCGCCATCCCTGATCGAATCGGGTTATACTCTGGCGCACGGCAGCCCGCGCCAGCCTGTCTGGGAATATATCCTCGATCCGCTGACTGCCGAGCACAACTTCAGCGCGTTCACGACGAGCGTCTGTCTGGTCGGCCACACGCACATACCAGCCATGTTTTATCTGCCGGAAGATTCGACGAACAGCCGACATTGCGAGCCGCGTTCGCCGCTGTGGAACCAGCCCGTCCATCTCAACAGCGGGCGCTGGATCGTCAACCCGGGCAGCGTTGGCCAGCCGCGCGACGGCGACCCGGACGCGTCTTATGCGATCCTGGATCTCGACGAAAACACCTGGGAGTACCGGCGCATCCGGTACCTCGTTCACGAAACACAGCGCCGCATGCGCGAGCAGGGTCTGCCGCCGCGCTTGATCGAGCGGCTGGCGCAGGGCCATTGAGCATGTTGCGCATCTGCGCATGATTCAACACGAACCCGATCCCGATCCATACCCACCCTCGTTGGCCTCTCAACCATCGCATCCCGACCCAACGCCGAGCGTGTCTCTCGCCCATTGATCGGGCCAGAGTCATGTTCGCTTGTGTGGAGGACATCTTGAAGCTGGCAACTGTCATCCTGGCCGCCGGCCAGGGCACGCGCATGAAGTCCGACTTGCCGAAGGTGCTGCACCCGATCGCCGGGCGGCCGATGGTGGCCTACGTCCTCGATACCGCCCTCGCACTCGGCGACGATCGTCCCACCCTCGTCGTCGGCTACCAAGCCGATCGCGTCCGCGCGGCGATCGGCGATCGAGCGCGTTACGTCGATCAGCCCGAACAGCGCGGCACCGGCCACGCCGTGATGCAGACGCGCGCGGCGCTGGAAGGGCACGCCGAGCTGGTGCTGGTGCTGTACGGCGATACGCCGTTCGTCAGCGTCGAGACGCTGCGGGCCATGCTGGATACCCACGCGCAAGCCGACGCGACGATCACCCTGCTCACCTTCCGCCCGCCCGATGCGCTGCGCTACGGGCGCATCATCCGGGGTGGGTCGGGGCAGGTGATCAACATCGTCGAGTATAAAGAAGCCACGCCGGAGCAGCTGGCCATCCGCGAGGTCAACTCCGGCATGTTATGCTTCAAGGCCGATTGGCTTTGGTCGCACCTGGCTCAGCTCAAGCCGCAGCACGGCCACAACGAGTATTACCTGACCGATCTGGTCGCCCTGGCCGCGGCGGAAC